>CAYOFJ010000082.1:0-416 GCA_964403065.1 uncultured Halanaerobiaceae bacterium
GATTCCCTACTTTTCCCGGGGTAATATGCTCATAGGTTTCCGGATTTTTCATTATAGCACTAACGTGAATTCCACCTTTATGGGCGAAAGCACTTTCCCCTACATAAGGTTCACTGGTTGGTGGATTTAAATTGCCTAACTCGCTTACATAGCGAGCAGTAGATGTGAGCTTTTTTAATTTATCTTCTCCCAGCACCTGATAACCCTTTTTTAATTCAAGATTGGGAATTACATTACATAAATTGGCATTTCCACATCTTTCTCCATAACCATTAATTGTCCCCTGTACATGACTTACTCCTTCATCCACCGCTGCTAAAGAATTAGCCACCGCCAGTCCCCCATCATTATGAGCATGTATTCCCAGAGGAATATCAACAAATTCTTGAACTGTACGGATAATTTTTCTAATCTGT
>CAYOFJ010000082.1:426-8194 GCA_964403065.1 uncultured Halanaerobiaceae bacterium
AAAATCCCCCGTTGGTATCACATAATACCAGCCTATCTGCTCCAGCAGATTCAGCTTCTTTTATCACCTGCAGGGCATATTCTTTATTGGCAGCAAACCCATCGAAAAAATGTTCTGCATCAAAGATTACTTCCAGACCTCTACCTTTGAGAAATTTGATCGAACTATTAATCATATTCAGGTTCTCATTCAAATTAGTATCCAGGGCTTCCTGAACATGCAGGTCCCAACTTTTCCCAAAAATTGCTGCTGTTTCGACTCCAGCAGTAACAATTTCACGTAAATTTTTATCATCTTCCACTTTGACACCCGGCCTTCTGGTGCTGCCAAAGGCGACAATTTTAATTTTATTAAGCTCGAGTTTCTGAGCTTCTTCGAAAAATTCTATATCTTTGGGGTTTGAACCCGGCCAGCCACCTTCAATATAATCAATGCCCAGGCTGTCCAATTTTTGCACAATATTCAGTTTATCCCCGGTGGAATATGTTACTCCTTCCTGCTGAGTCCCATCTCTTAGCGTGGTATCAAAAATTTCTACCATAAACTATTTAACCTCCTTATTATACCACACTGCAGATGTAATCTCCTAATTCCGAAGTGGAAAGTTCTCCTTTCATATCTGCAGTAATTTTTTCTTCCTGTAAAGCTCTATTAACAGCCTGTCTAATTTGTTCGGCTTTATCGGGATGACCAAGTTTTTCCATCATAACTGCCCCGGCCAGTATTGCCGCCAGAGGATTGGCCATTCCCTTGCCGGCTATATCGGGAGCAGAACCATGCACCGGTTCGAACATAGATAAGCCCTGAGGATTAATATTGGCTGAAACCGCCATCCCCATGCCCCCCTGCAGTTCAGCTCCCAGATCAGTAATGATATCTCCAAACATATTACAGGTGACTATAACTTCCAGTTCTTCCGGATTTCTCACCAGCTTCATGGCCAGAGCATCAACCAAAATATGATCACGAGAAACCTGGTTAAATTCTTCGCCTTTATCGGCAAATACCCTCTGCCATAAATCATGGGCATAACCCAGAACATTGCTTTTATCACATAAAGTTAACCGTTTATCCTTATTAGCCGCAAAATTATAAGCATAATCTATAACTCTGCTTACACCATGATAAGAATTAACCATCTCCTGAATGGCAATTTCCTGCTCCGAATTTTTCCGCACAAAACCTCCGCTGTCAACATAAAGTCCTTCAGTGTTTTCTCTAATTACCATTATATCTATATCCGCCGGCTCTTTCTCTTTAAGAGGAGTATATCTTTCATGCCTTAACTTTATGGGGCGCAAATTTATGTACTGAGAAAAGGTAAATCGGATATTCAACAAAATACCTTTTTCCAGAATTCCCGGTTCCACCCGGGGATCACCTACTGCCCCCATATAAATAGCATCAAATTTTTTCAGGTCAGCTTTAGTTTCTGCTGACAGAGTTTCCCCGGTACTCAAATAATGATCTGCTCCCAGAGGAAAGCTGGTAAAATTCAGTTTAAGCTCTTCACCCTCTGTCAACTTCTCTAAAACTTTTAACCCCTCTTCTATGACTTCGGGTCCTATACCATCTCCGGGGATAACTGCTATTTCTGCTGTTTCCATATTATTTACTCACCTTTCTTCTGGTATATTCTATTAACCCGCCTGCTTCCATCAAATTTTGGATAAATGGGGGAAAAGGTTCTATTTCATAATCTTCCTTCCGGGTGAGATTGGAAATAATTCCCTCATTCAAATTGATTTTAACTTTGTCCCCCTGAAATATTTTCCGGGCTGCCTCTTTACTCTCCACTATAGGAAGACCAATATTAATAGAATTACGATAGAAAATACGGGCAAACGATGCTGCAATTATACAGCCTACACCTGCACCTTTAAGAGCAAGAGGAGCATGTTCTCGAGAACTACCACAGCCAAAATTTTCTCCTGCTGCAATAATATCGCCGGACTCTATTTTCTCTGTAAATTGATCATCCAGGTCTGCAAAGCAGTGCTGGGCCAGTTTTTCGGAATCCGAAGTATTTAAATATCGAGCCGGTATAATTACATCGGTATCAATATCATCACCATATTCCCATACCTGACCGGTTATATTTTCTAAATTCATTTATAGCACCTCCAGAGGAGAAGCAATTCTTCCTGTCAGAGCAGAAGCCGCTGCTGCTGCCGGCCCAGAAAGGTAAACTTCGCTCTCCGGATGACCCATTCTGCCCACAAAATTTCTGTTAGTGGTGGCCACAGCTTTTTCATCTCTGGCCAATACTCCCATGTGACCACCCAGGCAGGGACCACATGTGGGAGTGCTGACAACTGCACCTGCAGACAGAAAAGTGCTTATAATACCTGATTCCATAGCCTGTTTATAAATTTTTTGAGTACCAGGTATCACAATCAATCTCAGGCCTTCAGCTTTTTTTCTGCCTGCCAGTAATTCCGCAGCAATTCTCAGATCTCTCAAGCGACCATTAGTACATGAGCCTATAACAACCTGGTCTATTTTTATTTCCCCAATTTCACTGATTCCTACAGAATTTTCCGGCAAATGAGGCAAAGCTACCTGAGGCTCTAAAGAGCTTACATCATACTCAATTATTTCTTCATATTCAGCATCTTCATCACTTTCGTAGGCGGTATAATCTTTATCAGTTCTTTCCTGTAGATAATTCCTGGTTTTTTTATCCACAGCCATCAGACCACACTTAGCTCCTGCTTCTATCGACATATTGGCCATTGTCATCCTTTCACTCAGATGCAAATTGTCAATAACTTCGCCTGTAAATTCCATGGATTTATATAAAGCTCCATCGACACCAATATCACCAATAGTATGAAGTATTAAATCTTTGCCCCCCACCCATTCACTCAATTCGCCTTTATAGACAAATTTAATAGTTTCAGGAACTTTAAACCAGGCTTCCCCGGCCGCCATTGCCGCAGCCATATCGGTGCTGCCTACCCCAGTTCCCATTGCTCCCAGTGCTCCGTAAGTACAGGTGTGAGAATCAGCACCAATTATTATCTGTCCTGGAAGCACCAGTCCTGCCTCTGGCAGCAGACAGTGTTCAATTCCCATCTCTCCCAGCTCAAAATAATTAGTTATTTCTTTCTCCCGAGCAAATTCTCGCAAAATTTTGCACTGACTGGCAGAATTTATATCCTTATTAGGAGTAAAGTGATCCGGAACCAGAGCAATTTTATCCCGATCAAAAACTTCCTCCACACCTATTTTATTGAATTCTTCTATGGCCACCGGAGCTGTAATATCGTTGCCCAGCACCAGGTCAACTTCTGCTTCTACTATTTCTCCGGGTGTAACCAGCTCTCGATTAGTATGTTCTGCCAGTATTTTTTCCACCATGGTCATAGACATCTTATTTTCCTCCTATTTTTGTGCAACCAGCATCCTATTTGTAGCATTGACATAGGCAAGAGTGCTGGCTTTTAAAATATCTGTGCTGACACCCCTGCCCAGATATATACCTTTATTATCTCCCTTCGCTCCTGCTTTATTTTCTATTTTGACGGTTACATGCCCTAAAGCATCTTTACCTCCAGTTATGGCATCTATCTTAAATATTCTCAATTCACAATCATGACCTGTTATACGATTTATGGTCTCATAAGCTGCATCTATCGGCCCACCTTCCGAACAGGCTGACTCCAATACTTTTTCTCCGGATTTTTCCAGATGAACCGTAGCTGTTGATATTCCCAGACCGGTAGTTACCTGCACCTTTTTTAATTCCAGTATCTGCTCTCCCTGTACCAGCTGTCCTTCTACTATTGCTTCCAGGTCCAGGTTGGTTATCTCCTTTTTGCGATCTGTAAGCTCTTTAAATCTGGTAAAAGCATCGTTTAATTTCTCTTCCTCTAATTCATAACCTAAATCTTTTAATTTTTCTCTAAAGGCACTGCGGCCAGAATGCTTCCCCATAACAATCTTGTTCTCTTCCAGACCAATAGTGCTGGCATTCATTATTTCATAGGTTGTTCTTTCCTTCAGAACCCCATCCTGATGAATCCCCGATTCATGAGCAAAAGCATTTTCACCTACCACTGCTTTATTGGGCTGGATATCCATACCAGTTAGGTTACTGACAAGGCGGCTGGTGCGGTGAATTTCTTCCAGGTTTAAAGATATCTCTCTTTGATAATAATCCTCCCGGGTATAAAGCGCAAGGACAGTTTCTTCCAGAGCCGCATTACCAGCTCTTTCTCCGATTCCATTTACCGCACATTCGATTTGAACCGCCCCTTTTTCCACTGCAGCCAGAGAATTAGCTGTAGCCAGACCCAGATCATCATGACAGTGAACACTGATTTCAGCCTTAGATATATTGCTAACATTGTTTTTAATATAGGCAACCAGCTCCCCGAACTCCTGAGGTGTAGCATACCCCACAGTATCGGGTATGTTTACCGTAGAAGCCCCTGCAGCAATAACTTCCTGAAAAAGCTGACAGAGATAATCTCTATCACTGCGAAAAGCATCTTCGGCCGAAAATTCCACATCTTCTGTGTAACTTTTGGCCTGCCTGACTGCCTCTACAGCCTGCTGTTTAACCTCTTCGGGAGTTTTCTCCAATTTATGTTTCATATGAATAGGGGAGGTAGCAATAAAGGTATGGATCCGGGGCTTTTCAGCTGGTTTTACCGCCTCCCAGGCCCGTTCAATATCTCCGCTGCTGGCTCTGGCCAAAGCGGCAACTGTCGGGCCAGAGATCTGCTCGGCAATTTTTTTCACTGCTGTAAAATCACCTTCAGAAGCCACAGGAAAACCGGCTTCAATAATATCCACCTGCAATTTTTCCAGCTGGCTGGCTATTCTCAATTTTTCTTCTACATTTAAGTTTACCCCGGGAGATTGTTCTCCATCCCGGAGTGTGGTATCGAAAATTTTGACTGTCATCACTTATCCTCCTGCCAGTTCATCAATTCCCTTAATTTTTCTCCAACTTTTTCAATTTGATGTTCTTCCTGTTTTTGTTTTCTCTGGTTATAGGAAGGCCTTCCCACCAGATTTTCCAGCAGCCATCTTTTAGCAAACTCTCCATTCTGTACATTTTCTAAAATTTCTTCCATAGCTTTTCGGGATTTATCATTTATTATTTTTTCGCCAGAAATAAGGTCACCGTATTCAGCAGTATCAGAAATAGAATCTCGCATCGTAGAAATTCCGCCTTCATACATCAAATCAACAATAAGTTTAAGTTCATTCAAACATTCGAAATAAGCGATTTCAGGACTGTAACCGTTATTTACCAGGGTTTCAAATCCGGCCCGAACCAGCTCGGTGACACCTCCACAAAGAACTGCCTGTTCTCCAAAAAGATCAGATTCAGTCTCTTCTGCAAAAGTAGTTTCTAAAACTCCAGCTCTGGTACTGCCAATACCTTCAGCATGTGCCAGTGCTAGATTTTTAGCGCGGCCAGTATAATCCTGATAAATTGCCAGTAAAGCAGGTACTCCTTCCCCTTTTTTATAAACTCTCCTGACTAAATGTCCCGGGCTCTTAGGAGCTATCATATAAACATCCACATCCCGGGGCGGAACTATCTGTTGATAGTGAATATTAAAGCCATGGGAAAATACCAGGGCATTTCCAGATTCCAGATTTTCTGCTACTTTTTGTTGATACACCTGTTTTTGCACCGTATCGGGAATCAACATCTGAACAATATCTCCCTGTTCTGCCGCCTCTGATACAGGCACAGGATCAAATCCATCTTCCACAGCTTGATCATAACTTTCTCCTTCTGGCCGCAATCCCAGCACTACATCCACACCCGAATCTCTCAGGTTTAAAGCCTGTCCCCGTCCCTGACTGCCATAACCAATAACCGCAAACTGTTTGTCTGTAAGATGAGCGAGATCTGCATCCTGTTGATAATAAACTTCAGTCATTTTAATTTTCACCTCTATATGTTATTTTTTTCCTCGAGCCATAGCTATTTTGCCAGTTCTTACCATTTCTTCGATTCCATAAGGCTTAAGCAACTCTTGAAGAGCTTCAATTTTTTCTTCATCACCGGTTATCTCGATCATGATTGAATCTTTGCTGACATCCACAACTTCTCCCCTGAAGACATCCACCATCTGGATGATCTCTGATCTGGTTTTTTCACAGGATTTGACTTTTATAAAGGCCAGCCCCCTGCTGACCGTAGGATCCTGGGTAATATTACTCACCTTATATACCGGTATTACCTTATTCAATTGTTTCATAACCTGCTCCACAACCTGCTGGTCTCCCTCTACCACCAGCGTAATTCGGGAAACATTTTCATTTTCAGTTTCACCTACCGATAAACTCTGTATGTTAAAACCCCGCCGACTAAAAAGGCTGGAAATCCTGGCCAGCACTCCCGACTTATTTTCTACCAGCACAGCAACAGTATGCTTCATTTATGAGCCCTCCTCATAGATCATTTCATAAAGACTGCCCCCGGGTGGGACCATAGGGAAAACATTCTCCTCTTTTTCTATTATTACCTCTATCAAAGAAGGCCCTTCATGGTCTAAACTCCGGGAAATTGCCTGCTGCAGCTCCGATAACTCAGTAACCTGCTCAGCTTCCACTCCATAACCTTCGGCCAATTTGATGAAATCAGGAACCATCTCGGGGCAAATTTCCGAATCAGGGCCCGGACATTTATCCGGACAAATCTTTCTTTCCTTCATACAGGTATGAGAATAACGACCATCTGCAAAAATTTCCTGCCACTGTCTTACCATACCCAAAAAATAATTGTTAAATAAAACTATATTGATGGCCAGTTCATTTTTTACCGCTGTCGCCAGTTCCTGTATATTCATCTGCAGGCTTCCGTCTCCGGCAATCACAAAAACTTCTTCGTCTCTATTTCCAGCTTTTACCCCCAGGCCGGCCGGTAGGCCATAACCCATAGTTCCCAGCCCACCTGAAGTTATAAACTGGCGGGGATAAGAATAATTAAAATGTTGAGCAGCCCACATTTGATGCTGCCCTACTTCGGTTACTATAAAAGCTTCCCCACCGGATTTTTCTTCTATCGTATTCATTACCTGATGAGGTGAAATTCTATCGCTTCTGGTAGAAAATTCAATATTTGCCCTGTCAATATCTTTCCATTCATCTATTTTCTCCAGCCATTGTTTTCTTTCGGAAGAATTTACCCGAGGCAGTAATTTCTGCAGGACATCTTTGACATCTCCCACTATCGGCACATCTACTGATACCCGCTTACCTATTTCTCCCGGATCAATATCTATATGGACGATATTTTCAGCTTCAGGTGCAAACTCATCCAGTTTTCCTGTTACTCTATCATCAAAACGACAGCCTACAGCCATGATTAAATCAGCATTGGACATAGTTAAATTTGCTTCACTGGTACCATGCATTCCCAGCATACCCAGACTCAATCTATTTTTTTCTTCAAATGCTCCCAGACCTGTGAGAGTTGTGGTTACGGGGATTTGTGCTTTTTGGGCCAGACTTCTCAACTCCTGACTGGCTCGAGAAATTATTACTCCTCCGCCTGCATATATAACGGGTTTTTCCGCATTATTTATCTTTTCAGCAGCTGTTTTTACCTGCCCTTCATGGCCTTCATAATTAGGTTTATATCCCCGCAAATTAACTGTTTCTGGATAAGAAAACTCACTTTCCTGCTGCATTATATTTTTGGGTACATCAATAAGTACCGGTCCGGGTCTGCCGGTGCGAGCTATATAAAAAGCTTCTTTAATAATACGGGGCAGTTCAGAAATTTCCTGAACCA
>CAYOFJ010000083.1:0-3435 GCA_964403065.1 uncultured Halanaerobiaceae bacterium
TGATCAAGAATCTTTTAGTGCTGTATTTGAAGCTTTAGAAGGGAAAGACCCCAGTAAAGGTGCCAAATATTTTTATAATCCGGAAACTGCGGACAATATGGATTTTTTCAATTCACTGACCAAAGTAACTAAAATAGGAAATCATGTTTTTGCTGTAGAATAAGGTTTAATATTTAAATTAATTCTAACAACTTTGCGTAAAATACAAATTTTACGCAAAGTTGTTAGAAAAATAAAGTTCCTCTTAAATTACTATTAATTAAAATTTGTTGTGAACTATTGTTTGGTATTTTATATTTTTTGTGTTATAATATACAAGTAACTTAAATAATTAATAACTAATTTGCATTATAAATTAATCTTAAAATATGTTGTATTTTTCATTAAATTTAAATTAAATTTTAGGAGGTTTTATAATTGGAAGAATTAACTGAAAGACAGAAAAGTATCTTTAATTATATTAAAAAAGAAATTGCCTCTAAAGGCTATCCACCTTCTGTTAGAGAAATAGGAAAAGCGGTGGGACTAAAATCTCCAGCATCGGTTCATAGTCATCTTAAAACCCTTGAGAAAAAAGGCTATTTGCGTAGAGATCCGGAAAAACCACGTGCTATCGAAGTTTTAAAGGATAATAAGAACACTAATGGTAATAAAGCAGATGATAGCAAGGAAATATTAGAAGTTCCAATTTTAGGTAGAGTTAAAGCTGGAGTGCCAATTTTATCTGAAGAAAACATTGAAGAATTTTTTCCTCTTCCCCTGGATTATTTCAGTGCTGGTAATAAAGATGTTTTTATGCTCCAGATCGACGGTGATAGTATGATAAATGCAGGTATTAATGATGGAGATTATGTAATTGCTAGAAAACAAGATGTTGCTGAAAACGGAGATATAGTTATAGCTTTACTTGAAAATGAAACCACAGTAAAAAGATATTATGCTAAAGATGAACATATTAGATTGGAACCTGAAAATGATTCTTATGAAGCGATAACTGGAAGAAATATCTCTATTTTAGGTAAGGTAATTGGGCTTTTTAGAAATCTCAAATAAATATTTATGAAAAATATAAATGATTAAACCATAAATATATTTATAAGTATAATAATCTGATTAATTTTATGCATATTTAAGTTTATTTTTGTGTTTAATAAATAAATTATGGATCATAAATAACGACTCAAATATTCATTAACATAATATGTTTAATTCTGGAAGGAAAATTGACAATCAAATAGTTCTGTCAAGCGTTGCGTGGCTTTTTTTAATAATTTAAAATCTCTTCTTACGTCTTTTTCTACATTTCTATTTCGAAAAATATAAGCAGGATGAAAAGTTGGAAGAAAATAAATCTCGCCTCTTTCTATCCATTCGCCTCTATTATTTGTTATTGATAGTTCATTACCGAGTAGATAATTTAGAGCTGTAGAACCCATTGGAACAATTACTTTAGGTTCAATTAATTTAATTTCTGCTTTTAAAATTGGAGCACACGCATCCATTTCATCTGGTTTTGGCTTGCGATTATCGGGTGGTCGACATTTTATAACATTACTAATATAGAAATCTTTCCTTTTTAGATTGACATCATTCATAATTTCATTAAGAAGCTGACCGGCTTTACCTACAAATGGTCTACCCTGCTCATCTTCGTCAGCTCCAGGCCCTTCACCTATAAGCATTATTTTATTGTGTAAATTTCCCTCACCCATTACAACCTGCTTACAACCTCCCCGTAAATGACATCTGCTGCATTCTACTGCTTCCGATTTTAATTTCTGATAGTCATCATTTGGATAAGTTATAAATTGATTTTTATTTATTTTGCCAGTTTTTGTGAAAAAAATGAATATCACTCCTTATAATATATTGTAAATTTTCTGAGCTAAAATAAAGTTTTCCCCAACTCTCTCAGCAGTATGAGCATCAGAACTAAAAACTATATCAATATCTTTGTATTTGGCTTGTTTTAAAATATCACAGGCAGGGTAAATTTCATTGATAGGTTTGTTGAGGCCATTCATGTTAATTTCTAATTTATTCTCATTCTTTTTCATAGTATTCAAAATTGGATCGACCATGTCTAAAATTACAGTACGATCCTTTACAGGATAATCAAAAATTTTAATCAAATCAAAATGTCCAATAATATCAAATAAATTACATTTTACTGATTTATGAACTAAACTGAAATATTTTTTATATACATTGATTAAATCAGAAGGGTTTAATTTATCAAATTTATCTTTGTATTTTGGATTATCAAAATTCCAATTGTCAATATGATGTACAGAACCAATACTATATTCAAAAGGATAATTATCTAATATTTCCTTAATATCCTCTTCTCTATCTGGTTTATAATCAAATTCAACTCCTATTTTCACTTCAATATCCTCTTTATTTTTTATTTTATATAAGTTGTTGAAATTAAAATTAGAAATATAACCTTCATGATCTGTAAAGCCTAAACCAGTCAACCCCTTGTTTTTCGCTTCTCTAACAAAATTTTTTAAAATAGAAAGATCATGACAGGGTTTTAAAGCTTTTTCACCATGACCATAGGGATGAGTGTGCCAATCTATTATAGACAAAATATTTAACCTGCCTTTCTTTTTTTAAAATATATAATAATACAAGGATAAAAAAATACCACTTTTTTTGGGCATATATGATTGGTCTAATTATATAGATTCTCTTAAAATGTTAAAACTCCTCTTCCAGGCGTTTTAAAGCTTCTTTGATTCTATCTTCTGAAACAGTCAGTGCAATCCTTACATAATTTTTGCCTTCTTCTCCATAACCTATACCGGGAGTAAAAAAGACCCCAGTTTTTTCAAAAATATATTGCGAAAATTCTTTGCTATCAGAAAAGTTTTCTGGTATTCCCATCCAAAGGTAAAATGAGGCTATATTAGGTTCTATATCCCAGCCTATTTTATTCAATCCAGAAACCAACAAATCTCTTCTCTTTTCATATATACTTATTGTATCATCAACACAGGTTTTATCTCCTTTTAATGCAGTTATACCTGCTCTCTGAATTGCTTCAAAGACTCCTGAATCTATATTCGTTTTAATTGTACTTAAAGTATCTATAATTTCTGAATTTCCCAGAACCCACCCAATTCTCCATCCGGTCATATTAAAGGTTTTAGACAAGGAACCAAATTCAATTCCAACCTCTCTTGCTCCTTCTACTTCTAATAAACTGGGAGGCTGATATCCATCAAGACCAATTTCACTATAAGCAGCATCATGCACCACAATAAAATTATATTCTTGGGCATAATCAACAATCTTTTTGAAAAAAGATCTATCAGCAATTGCCCCGGTGGGATTATTGGGATAATTCAAATAAATTAATTTTGCTTTATTTAAATATTCATTTTTTACAGAATCTAAATCTACCAAAAAATCTTTTTCTGTTTTCAA
>CAYOFJ010000083.1:3445-8109 GCA_964403065.1 uncultured Halanaerobiaceae bacterium
GTTTCTCCGCCGGCAAGTAAAACAGCAGTTTTATATACAGGATAAGAAGGATCTGGGATCAATGCCAGATCACCGGGATTGATATAACATAAAGGGAAATTAGCTAAACCTTCCTTTGAACCTATTAGGGAAATAACTTCTGTAGCCGGATCAATATCCACAGAAAATCTTTCTTCATACCAATTTGCAACTGCTTTTCTATATTCAATCATACCTTCATAAGACGGATAACTGTGCGTAGCAGGGTCCATAACTGCTTCTTTCATAGCATTTACAATATGATCAGGAGTTGGTAAGTCTGGATCTCCAATACCAAAATTTATTACATCAACGCCATTATCTTTTGCCTGTTCAATCATTTCATCTATCTCCGCAAATAAGTAAGGCGGTAAATCTTTAACTCTTTTTGCCGAATCAATATCAATTCTCATAATTTCACAACCTTTCATATTAGTTTGGATAACTATTTAACCTAAATTAACTCATGTTAAAAATTTTTGATTATATTTTAACTTTTCCTGCAAAAACTTTTTGAGAAGGTCCTATAATAAAAAGTTCTTCCTCTGACCAATCGACAGATAAAGTGCCCCCTGGAAGTTCAACATCTACAATATCACAGGTAAGATCTAGTGAAATTGCCGCAGCTGCCACGGCCGAAGCTCCTGTGCCACAGGCAAGAGTTATACCACTTCCTCTTTCCCAAACTCTAACTTTAATATTCTTTTTATCTTTAATATTAGCAAACTCAACATTGATATTTTCTGGAAAAATTTTATGTGTTTCAATTTTTGGCCCCCAATCTTCTAAGGGAATTTCAGAAAGTTTTTCTTCTACAAAAAATATTGCATGAGGATTACCCATGGAAACAATATTAACTTTGGAATCCTCCGTGGGAGCAACAGTAAAAAAATCATACTCAATATTAAGTAAATTATCTTTCTTTTTTAAAGAAGAACTATTATCAAAATAATTTAATTTTACAGGGATATTAAAGGGGGAAAATTCCGGGCTTCCCATATTAACTTTAATTTTAGAAATATTTTCATGAGGAGAATAATCAATAATCTGAGGTGTAATAACTCCTGCTTCGGTTAAAAGTTTTACACTATTTTTTATATATCCTTTGTCTTTGAGATAATGTGCAATACAACGCACTCCATTGCCACACATTTCAGCTGTGCTTCCATCACTATTATAAATGGTTAATTTAAAAGAAGGAATTTTTTCAGCTGTCTTTTGATCACTTTTTTGCAAAAATAATATTCCATCACTTCCAATCCCAAAATTCCTATTACAAATCATTTCAATTTTATCAGAAGTTAATTTCTGCTCCAGGCTCCCTGCGTCTGCAAGGTCAAAAATTATGAAATCGTTACCTAAACCATGATATTTATAGAAATCAAATTTTCCTTCTTTTTCATTAAATTTAGTCATATTTTATATCATTCTCGCTTTCTATATGAATTAATCTCAGTAAATTTCAGATACTATAGCTGCTATTATAAGTATATAAAAATTTATATTCCAGCTTCACCTTGAGAAAAATCTTGAAAATTAAGTTTGAGTTTATCTGAAATAATACCAGACAATTTTATCGCCAGTTCATCTGTATTCCAATAATCAGGATTTATCCAAATTATATCCTTATCCCTTTTGAAAAAAGATATTTGCTTTTTTGCTAAATTCCTGGTTCTTTTTTTAATTAACTTTTTTGCTTTCTCTTTTTTGATTTCCCCGGCAAAATACTCAAAAAGTTCTTTATAACCAAGAGCCTGACTGGCAGTACGACCAGGTTCATATTTATCCAGTAAAATTTTAACTTCTTTAATTAAACCTTCTTTAAACATTTCTTCAACACGTTGATTTATCCTGCTGTATAATTTTTCTCTATCCCTCCATATTCCAATTTTTAAATGGTTATATCTGACCGGCATTTTTTTCTGTAAATATTCATAAAAAGTTCTTGTTTTACCGGTTGAATAATAAATTTCCAAAGCTCTACTAACCCTTTTCAAATCGTTATAATGAATTCTGGCCGCATATTCCGGGTCAATATTGACCAGGTGTTTATAAAGCCTTTTTCTACCCCATTTATTGGCGTACTGATAAAATTGTTCTCTAATATTATTATCAGCAATATCTGGCAAGAGATAATTTTCTATGACAGCTTTTATATATAATCCCGTCCCGCCTACTAAAATTGGTAATTTATCTCTGGAGATTATATTAGAAATTTTTTCTCTAGCCAGCATTTTATACTCAGCTACAGAAAAATCTTCCTCTGGAGTTATAATATCAATTAAATGATGAGGCACTTCTTTGCGGCTCTCTTCATTCACTTTATCTGTTCCTATGTCCATGTCTTGATAAATTTGCATGGAATCAGCAGAAATTATTTCACTATCAATATACTGAGCTAATTTTAACGACAAAGAGGTTTTCCCGCTGGCTGTAGGACCAAATATAATTACTAGAGGCTCCTGGTAGTTTTTCATTCTTATTCAACTCCTGGCTAATTTAAACAAACTGAAATTTGGTTCTAAAATATGGAATTAGTTATAATGATTTTAACCCTCTTCAGGTCGTTCCACTTTTTTCTTTAAATCTTGTAAACTAATATTAACGATAATAGGCCGTTTGTGGGGACATAGATAAGGATTAGAAGTGGAAAATAATTTTCGACAAATAGACTCCATCTCTTTTTTGTTTAACTTTTGACCTTCTTTTACTGCTTTTTTGCAGGAAGAATATTTTAAAATTTCTTTCTGTAACGTGTCTTTTTCGAGTTTTTTTGAGTTTTCCAGCAAAAGAAAAATCAGATCTTCCGGGCTCTTCTCTTTTATATTTTGCAAAAATACTGGCACAGCAGTTAAGGCATAACTGGAAGGACCAAATTTCTCTAAAGAAAACCCGAATTCTGTTAAATCTTCTTTTAAATATTTAATCTTCTCTCTTTCCTCAGGAGTAAGCTCCAAATTTTTGGGAGTTAAAAGCATTCTACTTTCTATATTTTCAGATAACACTTGTTCCTTTATTTCTTCATATATTACTCTTTCGTGAGCATTATGCTGATCAATTATATATAAACCTTCCTGACTCTGATAAAGAATAAAAAGATTATGAAGCTGCCCAATTACTCCGCGAGCCAAATCATGTTCCTGCTTAAAATTTTTCTTATCAATACCTTTAGAATTATTATCTTTCACTTTATTAGGAAGTTTGAAATCACTTAAATAATATTTATCTGATTTATTGTCCTCAGAGTGAAAATCAAATGCAGTATTTTCAGAAGTAGTTTTGGCACTATTATTTGATTTAGTATTTTGATCATAATTTTCATTTATACTCTCATACTCTTCATGCTTGAGAGAATGTAAGTTTTCAACTTTTTGAGAGCTATCAAAATCTGATAATATTTTTGTGACTTCCTCGGATAAAATTTCTCTGATCTCTTCTCCTCTGCTAAGTTTTACTCTTTTTTTGCTGGGATGTACATTTACATCGACAAGAATAGGGTTAATTTGAAGATTTAAAAATATAAGCGGATATCTATTTTTATGCAAAAAACTGCTGTAAGCTTCTTCAATACCATTTCTTAAATATTTGTTGCGGACCGGCCGCTTGTTCACAAAGAAAAATTCATGTCGGCGAGAAGAACGACTCAAATTGGGATTAACTATAAACCCAGTTACCTTCAAATATTCCCGAGAAAATTTCACTGGAATTAAATTGTCATGGACTTTTTCTCCATATAAACTAAAAATAGTCGATTTTAAATTATTATTCCCTGGTGTTGACATACTTTTATTACCATTATGGTGGAGTTTAAAACTTATTTCAGGATTGGCAAGTGCTGCAGCGGTAAGATTTTTATTAACCTGAACAGCTTCAGTAGAAGCTTTTTTCATATGCTTGAATCTGGCCGGAGTATTAAAAAACAAATCTTCAACAATAATTTCCGCACCCTGCGGAAATCCTGCGGTTTTCTTTTCAATTATTTCTCCTGCTTTCAACTTTAAAATAACACCTTTATTTTCATTTTTATGCCGTGATTTTACAGTAATAGAAGAAACAGCAGCTATACTAGCTAGAGCTTCTCCTCTAAATCCTAGTGTTTGCAAAGAATAAATATCGTCGATGGCATTAATTTTACTTGTAGTATAACGGGAAAAGGCCTTCTCAATTTCTGCAGCCGGGAAGCCAATTCCATTATCTTTGACTTTAATTAACTTCCTGCCACCTTTTTCAATTCCAACATTAATTGTATCTGCTCCGGCATCAATAGAATTTTCCACTAATTCTTTAATCACTGAAGCTGGTCGCTCAATAACTTCACCAGCTGAAATTTGATTGCAAACTTTTTCAGAAAGTTTTTTAATTTTACCGCTGCCCATATCGCCAAACTCCTCCTTCAATTATCTATTTCCTATTATTTCCTGTTTTAAATTGTGTAAAAATTCCAGAGCTTCTAAAGGAGTGGTATTATTCACATCAAGTTCTTCCAGTCTTTCCTTTATCTCTTCATAATTTTCTTTGCCATCATGAGCGTCAATTGAGAAAAATTGTAATTGCTCATTACGTTGGTCATAAAATTTAGCATTATTATCTTTCTTTTCCTCATTAGCAAAAGAACTCATTGAATAAGAGGAATATTGCTGCTTTCT
>CAYOFJ010000084.1:0-8000 GCA_964403065.1 uncultured Halanaerobiaceae bacterium
GCCATGGGACTCGTTTAATAGAGGCCGGCGTCTCTGTGCATATCAGCTATATCTACGTCCCAAGCACTGTTGCAATGGGACTCGTTTAATAGAGGACGGTGAATCCATAAGCCTCATCAAGCATATAACTAACCTGCCTAGCAGGTTGCAATGGGACTCGTTTAATAGAGGACGGAAACATCTTTGAACAATAATAATTCAATCGGAAATCAAGCGGTTTCAGTCATCTCAATCTTTAGCTGACGGTTAAATTGATATCATAAGCTTTGTTTGATAAATAAAATAAAAATAGCAATAAAATTCAGGTTAGGTTAATTTCATAGCTTTCTGCCATAAAAACCATCATATACAGGAGGTGATTGATAGAGCCCACATTTTCTCACAATATATTGGTGTAAGAAAGGGGGTTAAAAGGTGCAAAAAGAAGAAAAGAAACTGGTTATGGGCGCTTTATTACATGATGTTGGTAAGCTTCTTCAGCGCAGCAGTGATAAAAGATATAAAAACAGAGTAAAAAATGAATACAGCTGGTATAAGGAAGAAAGAGGAGTCAGTCACCCCAAATGGGGAGCTTATTTCCTCAAAGAATTAGGCCTTGAGGAACTGGAAACATTAGCTTTGCGGCATCATAATCCGGAAAACAGACTGGAAAAGATTCTGGGACTAGCAGACCAGCTTTCTGCAGGCGAGAGAGAACACATGGATGAAAAGCCTAAATCAGCAGCTGACTTGCCGCTTCACAATATCTATAATCAAATAACAATTTCAGAAAATGGCAAAGAATCAACAGATAAAACAACATATTTTCCCCTGAAAAAATTACAGCTGACTAAAAATAATTTTCCCGCAGAAGATATAGGGGAGGCAATTAATTCCGAAAGTTATAATAATTTAAAGAAAGATTTAACAGAGGAATTAGATGATTTAGTCAACTTGGGGGCAGAAATTGATTTAGAAAAACTGCATTACTGTCTGCAAAAATATATGAGCAATGTACCCTCAGCAGCTTATTATCATAAACCCGATATTTCTCTTTTTGACCACTGCAAGACATCTGCCGCCATTTCATTATGTATTTACAGAGAGATAAAAGCAGGTGAATTATCAGAGGATTTTCTCGACCTGGACAGCATGACACGCTTCAGCAAAAGCATGGATTATAAGCCCCTACTGCTTCTGGGCGGTGATATTTCCGGTGTGCAGGATTTTATTTACCGTCTTACATCCAGCAAAGCAGCCAAAGGGCTTAAAGGACGCTCAGCCTATCTGGAGCTATTGACCGATGTTTTGCTCCGGTATATAAGAGATAAGCTCAATTTACCCCGTGCTAATATACTGTTTAGCGGTGGGGGTAACTTCTATACTTTGTTGCCTTCCAGTCAGGAAGAAGAACTTTTGGAAATAAAGGAAGAAATAAATCGTAATTTACTGAAAGCTCATGATGGAGAACTTGCAGTTGTCATGGGGTACAGGAAACTAAAACTTCCCGCTTTGCTAAAAGAGAATTTCGGCGATGAGTGGGAGAAACTACACGAAAAAATTGCCATTTCCAAGCAGCAGAAATTCTCAAGCCTGCTGGAGAATAACTTTGATAATATCTTTTATCCTGAGGCTGAGGGCGGCAGAAAAGAGACTTGTGATGTTTGCGGACGAGAGAGCGAAGAATTTGTAGATACATTTGAAGGAGCAGAAAACAAATGCTCCTGGTGTGCTTCCTTCGAAGAACTGGGCAAAGTAATGCGCAATAGTTTTAAGTATACCGTAAAAGAAAAAGAAAGTTGTGACAGGGATTTAATTAAAAACTGGCAGGATGTATTTGCACTGTTTGGTTATGAATACTCATTCTCTGAAGAAGATGCAGGCAGGACATACGCTTTCAACAAGCCGGACTTTGAAGTTGAAAAAGAAAGTGGATTTACATTTTTGGCTACCAGCATGGCCCGGGAAAAGAAAGGAATACTTACCTTCGCAGAACTTTCTGAGAGGGCGGCAGGAATTGATAGATGGGGTGTCTTAAGAGCTGATGTGGACAGTCTGGGCAGTGTTTTCAAGGACGGCCTGGGTGATAATAAAAGCGTTAGTAGATACGCCACTTTAAGCCGACTAACTTCCTATTTCTTTTCCGGCTGGGTAAATAGACTGGCAGAAAAAGAATTTCCCAAAGATATTCACGTAATTTACTCCGGCGGGGATGATTTGTTTATCGTGGGAAGCTGGTCTAAATTACCGGAGTATTACACCAAATTACAACAGGATTTCAAAGAGTTTACAGGCGGCAACGAAGAAATAACTCTCTCCGGTTCAATTTATCTGCCTCCCGGCGAGAAATATCCCCTGCTTGATGCTGCCAAAGAAGCCGGCGAAGAGCTGGAGGAAGGCGCGAAAAATTACTCCAGAGATGATGGTAGAAGGAAAGATGCTGTAAGTTTCATGGATAATCTGCTCGGCAATGAAGAATTTGGCCGTCTGGAAGACTTACAGCAGGATTTGGTAAAGCTTTTAGAGGAAGGAGTCTCCCGGGGAATACTGCACGTTATTTATAACCAGTCAGTGAGGGAAAGCAAAAAGAGCCAGGACAGTTATCCTCGGATTTGGGAGTTGATTTACAGTTTTACGAAATTTGCCGAAAGACATGAAAAAAGCAAAGAAGAGCTAATGAAACTTGAGGAAAAGCTTACTGCCAATAGAGATAATTTGGTTAGAATAGCGCCCGTGGCGGCCCGATGGGCGGAATTTTTAACCAGAGAGGGGTGAATATTTGATGGCAAACCGTCAAAATCAGGTTGCAAGAGAGATAATAGGTAATTTAGATGCTATTCTGGGAACAGGAGAAAATGAAGGTGATGTTGAAGCCCTCGTCGAAAGCGCAGAGGAGTTGGGCAAAGAGTTAGGTCAAAATCAGGGTGCCAGTACCTCTTCTGTAAGAAATATATTCAGTACGGTAAAAAATATGACGGAATATGACAAGCGCGAACTTCAGCTTCTTAGGCCTAAATTGGCTTACAGACGCAGCAGAGACGATGATATTGCGCCCTTAGAAGAAGTGCTTCAGGAGGCTATTCCTAAGGTTCAGGACGAAAAATCTTTTTCACAGTTCAGAGAATTTTTCGAGGCAGTTGTGGCCTATCACAGACGCTATGAATAATGCAAAGGAGGTAATATTTTATGGAAAATACAGCTCTTTGGGGTAAAGCAAAGCTTTTTGGTACATTGACCTTGGAAACAGGTCTTCATATCGGCGGTTCTCAAACCGGTCTCGATATAGGTGGAGTGGATAATAATGTGATTAAAACCCCCGAAGGTGTTCCTTATATACCGGGTTCTTCCCTTAAAGGCAAACTCAGACATCTCATGGAGAGATTAAATGGAAAGGAGCCCAATGAGGAAGTTGTTAGTGGCGAAAATCTGGTGAGAATTCATATGTGTCAATCGAGAGAAGAAGCAAAGAGTTGTCCTGTCTGCTCTTTATTTGGCACGACTTCTGATGGAGGAGAATACAGCGGCGATTTGATAGTTCGTGATGCATATCTTGTGGAAGATTCACTATCTAGCATTAAAGAGGATTTAGATTTGGAATGGACAGAAGTGAAATTTGAAAACGTTTTGGATAGAGTGACTTCAAGAGCCAACCCTCGACAGATGGAAAGAGTTCCCGCTGGCGCTAAATTCAAATGGGAGATGATTGTTACACTCTCTGAAAAAAGCGATTTGGATAGCATAATTGATATAACAGCCGGTTTAGAACTGCTGGAAGAGGATTATCTGGGAGGAAGTGGCTCTAGAGGCTACGGTCAGCTTGCCTGGTCAGAAATAAATCTCAATTTAAAGAAGACAGAAAATTATCTTGACCCGGAAAAAGAAGAGGAGTGCCTGGCTTCTGGCAATAGTATAGATGAATTTAAGAGTGAGCTGGTTGATGAGATAAGTTTGGGTGATTGATTATGAGTGAAAGTAATTTGACTGCCTTTAAATTAAATTTTGCCTCACCGGTACATTTTGGCCAGGGGGAAAGTATAGCTGAAACGAGAGTAAATTTAAAAGCCGACCAGCTTTTTAGTGCTTTCTGCCACGGATATTTAAAGTTATTCGGCGAAGAGGAACTGGTTAATCTGCTGGAAGGGAAAGAGGATATCCCATTTCGTATCAGTTCGGCTTTCCCTTACAAAAATGAAAGCCTTTTTCTGCCCTGGCCTGCGGGTATACCAGCGCCTGAAAATGAAGAGAAAGCATCAGAGAGTGTAAGTGTTAAATATCTGGAGATGTCATTATTTGGAGAGCTCATTAGCGGAGATAGTTTGAAAGCTTGTGAGGATAGTCTTTTGCAGGGAGGTAGTATTCTTCCCGCAGATGATTTTTCCGATGAGAAATTGTGGTATAAAGATGACAATCCTAGAGTCACCCTGGACCGCAAGAGCAGGCAGTCCAGCATATATCACGTGGGTAAAGTAACTTTTGCAGAGGACAGTGGTCTTTATTTTCTAACTAAAGCCAGCAGAGAATGGCGGGAGAAAATAGCTTATACTTTCGAACTTTTGGGCGATATTGGTATTGGAGGAGAACGCTCATCAGGATACGGTCAGTTTAAGCTGGAAGTTGAACAGGTTGATGCTGGCTTTCCTGAGGCAGAAGATTGTGATTGGTTTACGACACTGGCTCCTTACTTTCCCCGAGAAGATGAATTAAAACCGGGAAGAAGCTTCTACAGATTGACAAAGAAAAGTGGCTGGATATACTCTCCGCATGGTGGTGACCAGCGGAAAAAGCCAATCAGATATTTTGCAGTAGGTTCAATATTTCCGGAGTTAGGTCAGGAAGGAAAACTCGTGGATGTAACTCCCGGAAGTTTTAAAGCGCACAGGGTTTACTGTTATGCACTGCCGTTTAAAGTGGGACTGGAGGTGAACCCATGGGAGATAGAATAATTTATGATTATAAGTTAAAGGTCCTTTCCCCCATTCATATTGGGAATGGAGAAGAATTAGCCCCCGTTGATTACTGCAAGATAAATAATAATGTTTATGTTATTGACTCTGATAAATTGTTTGAAGATAATAGATTTGATGAAGAAAAATTTATAGAACAGGTGAGGAGATACCGTGATTTCCATTGGGATAAATTCAATACTTCCCTGCCACAAGAGTATGATAAATACAGGATGAAGGTTTCTGTCCCAAAAAAATCAGCAAATGATATAGGTAACATATTTGCTTTTATGAAAACGGGAGGTAAGCCTTTTATACCGGGCACGTCCTTAAAAGGAGCTATAAGAACAATTATATTAAAGGTGCTTGTTTCCCAACTGCCGGATGAAAAATTCAAAAAAGCTCTGATAAGTGGGAAGAAAAAAGCTAATAATCCCAAGGAAGTCGGGAGAATACTGAATAAAAAAATATTTGGCTCGGACCCTACGACCGATATAATGAAGGGAATACAGGTAAGTGACAGTACTAAAGTTGATGCCAATAAGCTTAAAATATATCCAATTAAAACAATCAAACAGAAGAAGTATGAATATGAGGTTAAGTTCTGGGCCAATCATGGAGAATTTTTATCCTGCGAGACCGAGGTAGAAGGAAATATAGTGATAGACTGGGGTAAAATAAGTAATGCTCTGAAAGAAGAGAAAGTCAGCAAATATTTTTCTGAAGCTGAAATGAAGAAGTATTTAAGATATATAGAAGAAAATATTCTTGAAATAATAAAAGAGATGGGGCAACTAAGGACAGAAAATGAAATTAACTACTTCGATAAATATGCAGATGGAAGATTTGATTCGATAGTGGAATTTTATCAAAAACTGCAGAAAAAAGAAAAGCCGCTTATTAGGCTGGGCAGATTCAGTGGTTATATGGATAAATCTTTGGGTGATGAAATCAAAGCCCTGGATAAAAACCTGCTTATGAGTATAGTTAGAGATTATTATAGGAAATATTCACCTCGTGACTTTCCGGTCACCCGTCTTCTTCTCAAAAAGGAAAGAAACAATAAAGAAGAATTTTCATATCCACCTGGATGGGCAGAGATGGAATTAAGCAAGAAAAGGACAGCAGAGTTGGATTAAAAAGGAGGCTTATATTTCTTGTATCCCATACCGGAAGATTTTTATCTTGGTAAATACAATTTTACAATAAACTGCAGGGAAGATGTTATACTATCAAGCTTTCGAGGTTCCACTATAAGAGGAGCATTAATGAGTAGCCTACATGATATTATTTGTATGCAGCAGCAGGTAAGTGACTGTCAAAAATGCATGGTCAAGGAAAACTGTGTATTTGCTCTGCTGTTTAATTCTTTTCCTCCTGAAGATGCTGAGGTGTTGACCAACTTAGATGATATACCACGCCCTTACTCCATCTACATATCCGCCAGGCAGGGAAGAATTTTTGAACCAGGAGATAAGTTGAACTTCACCTTAAAACTTATAGGCAAGAATACTGATTACATAGGACATATAGCAATGGCGGTTAAAAATTTAGAAAATGAAGGTCTAGGTGGGGGAAGGGGTAAAATTGAACTTGAAAGTATAACCAGTAAAGGCGAGAATATATTAGATGAAAAAGACGGAACCATAGACAAAGAAAAGCCCCTGATTTACGCTGGTAAATTTAACAGGGAATTCGAGGAGAAAACAAAGAAAATCAAAATGACATTAAATTCTCCATTACGCCTAAAATATGAAGATGAATACTGTGAGGAAATAGAATTTCATCACATCATTAGAGATTTATGTCGAAGGTTTTCTACCTTTGCTAGAATATATTGTGACCTCGAACTAGATTGGAATTTTAAAAAAATCATTACGAAAGCTGAACAAGTTGAAAAATTGAGCGCAGATACTCAGTGGATTGATAAAACTAGATACTCCAAAAGTCAGGACCAGGAGCTGAAAATTGGAGGTCTCTTAGGAGAGGTGAAATTTGCTGGAGAAATTGGTCAGTTTATACCTCTTTTGCGTCTGGGAGAGATTATGCAATCGGGAAAGAGCACTACCTTTGGATTTGGGAAATATGAGTTAAAAGTCAGTGAATAATCGTCAAGTTGCAATAGGGTAAAAACAATTATAGGTTCAATGAAAATACTAATATTTCTGTTATGAGGGAGATGATAACATTTTGAAGAAAATAAATTTGCTAAAAATCATAGCTAAAATGACAGATAGAAAGGAGATTGAAGGCTCAGGTCTATATAATTCTCTTCATGCCGGAGCTGAAATTGAGACCCAACTAAAGGGGACAGAAACTATTCCACCGACACATATGCCAACTGTTTCTTCTTGTTTGACCCCAACTAAAGGGGACGGAAACATTGATGTATTTCTTTTGCTATTTTCTGCTGTTCTTGTTTGAGCCCCAATTATAGGGGACAGCAACTTTGCATAAATTCATTACTGTGCTCAGCAAGCTGATTTTGAGACCTAAATATAGCGGATAGTTTTTCTAAGCCTTCAAAACAGATTAAAGATAGTGAAGTAATAACTTCGATAAATAAAGGTAGTTAGACGGAAGTAGTTTCTTATACTTTACTTCAGGGACAGAAGCTAAATCGAACTCTTATATTAATTAACAGTGTTAATACAAATTTAAGGTGGTTAAATTATGAATTCAAATGAAAATAATAATAGAAGTTTATTAGAATGCTTTGAAAATATTATAGAAAATATGTATATGCAAGAAATAATGAGGATTTTGCCGGACATGAATTGGGAGAAGTATTCAGACATGAAATGCCGACAACCACAAAAGAATATATAAATTCGTATGATGAACTCAAAACAAATAACTATAAAGTCAAAGGTTCCATCGGCTACAGGGGAATTGGGCTATAGTAACTTGGTTAGGAATAATGGACAAAGATATTACTACTACTGCCAAAGAAGGTGTCTATGTAGTATATTTATTTTCAGAAGATATGGAAAGGGTGTATTTAACCTTAAATCAAGGAGTTAGTGATTCTGAAAAAGAAGAACAAGAAACCACGAAAAATAATGTGAGAAGAAAGTT
>CAYOFJ010000085.1:0-3111 GCA_964403065.1 uncultured Halanaerobiaceae bacterium
CCGGGCCCCAAAATCAGCCCATAGCAAATGTTGCAGTTTTAATATTCATATTACTCATCTCCTTATCAATATCAGCTGTATTGGCTGCAGTAACACCACTCAAAATTAAAGCAGCCACCATGATTAAAACCAGAAAAATATAATATGCTTCTTTTTCCATTTTGACCTCCTTATATCCTCTCAGTTTTTTGTTTTCAATTGCATATTTCGACTTTGAAATCATTATATCAATATTAGTTATTAATTACTAGTTATTTTTTTACAAAATATAAAGAAAATAAATAAAAGTGGAGCCGATGAGAGAAGACAAAAATTCTAAAGGATAATCTACTTATTGCGACCAACCTCTCTGGCAGTTAAACTACCCCGGCTCCACTTAAAATATTGAATTATTCAAAGTTATAATCTAAATCCCAAAACTTTCATAATTTATATTCTCATCCGGCACACCTTTTTTATCTAAAATTTCTCGGGCATCGGAGATCATAGCTTCTGTTCCACACATATACACGCCCGTATTTTCTTCTATCTCCAGTTCTTCCATAAGATCGGTTACATATCCCTCTGGATACCCATTTGTTCGAGGGCGAGATAGAATGTGATGATAATTAAGATTATCATTTAAATTCTCAGCCTGTGAAAAGAAATCATCATAAACAAGATCTTCCTCATAACGAACACCATAAAGAAGGTCCGCTTCACCGGCAAATTTTTCTTCGTGATCTTCAGTAAAGTATTTTTCAACAGTTGATACAAAAGGAGTAATTCCTATACCATTAGCCACCAATAATAAATTATCATATGAAGGATCTATCTTTATATCACGCCCCATCGGGCCTTTCAATCTCACTTCGTCCCCTTCCTCAAACTCTGAAAATATAATATTCGTGCCATAACCATCATCAAGCCTTTTTATAGTAACAGTAACCCGGGAATTATCAGAAGTTGCAGAGGAAATTGTATAAGCCCTAAATAAATCAATCTCTTCTTCTACTTCCATCAGCAAAAATTGACCGGGAGTAAATTCCATTCTTTCGGGAGCCAGCAGATCAAAGGTATATTCACGCACATCCTCTTTTAACTCATTTATCTCGCTAATTTTAGCTTTAAAATATTCTGCTTCGGTAAAACCCCGCAAATCCGCATTCTCCCTTATTTTTACTGCCTCTTCCTCAGTGGCCATCTGTAAAACTTCTGCCGGACAATTTTCCACACAGGTCTTACAGCGAATACATTTATCAGACTCCAGCTGGTTATGAACATCACTTTCCTGAAATTCCTGATATGGTTTCAATTCCATCGGACATACTCTGGCACACTGACCACAGGAAAGACAGCGCTCCGGATGCTCGACTGTCACCTTTTCATCGGTAGAGGAGGTTAAGTTAAGTGCTTTCCCCAGTTTATAAAATCCTGTCTGCATGGTGCCCATGGGACAAAACTGACACCAGGACCGGGGATTAACCACAACCCCTATGAGACCTCCAACAATCAAGACCATAAGATAGGTATTGGCAAAAAGATAACCCAGCCTGTGATGAAAGGGAACTGCCCCCCCTGCCTGTAAAATTGATAGAAAATTGCGCGAAATATTAAATAGAAAAAATAGCAGAACAAAAGTTATGGTAACTTTAGACTTAAAAATTCCCGGTATCTTCTCATGGCGGCTGACCTTTAAAACCAGTTCATCAAAAAAACTACCATGAGGACAAAAATTACCACACCAGTACTTGCCTTTAACTAAACTCATGCCTATCATGGCAGCCATAATAAAAGGTACCAGTAGACCGAAATGAGGAATATACTGCCCCCCGATACCAATAGCCAGTGTTAATGTCCAGCCATACCTTCTAACCCAGGAAAAACTCCTTTCTGTCTTAATATTAAAAGCTACATCGCTCACTGTTTCTCCCTCCTGAATAAAATTATTTAATATTATAATTTATATTTAGACGGATAATTCTTTTTTGGCAGCTCTGGTAAGTTTTATGCTTTTGAATATCCAGAAACCGGTTAAGTCAATTACCAGCTGTAATATTTTGTCAGGTTCCAGCATGTGTTCAGCAATGTAAATATCAATTTCTTCCAGGGTTATCTTTTTATAATTTTCTTTTTCTTTGTGGGAAGGAGCTCTTGCCTGCACCGCAGGCTTAACCGTTGTGCCTCAACCACCACCTACTTCCTGCAGTTGAATAACAAGTTCCATTTTATTTTTACTGGAAAGATATTCTCGGGCTTTATCAGTTAATTTAATTTCAATATTTTCCTCTTTAATTTCAGTTTCAGCCATTTTAAACCCTCCTTAACCAGAGAGTAAACCCTGATAATTTATCAAATTAACCACTTTCAATATTAAAATATCACAGCCAACCTCATATTTTCACGTAAATAGATTACAATTATAATAAATTTCAATTAAAAAAAGGCCGGTTACCCGGCCTTTTAATCCAAAATATATTTTTTATCTGCGGATAAAATTGCTATTAGCGCTGCAAATAGTCCAATTTTTTTAAAAAAGAAATCGTTACATGAATTTAATGCAGTCCAAATTATTTTTTAAGGGCTACCAGTTGGCAGTTCAGTTATTCTTATAAGAGCATCTTCCAGATATTCTAGAGCTTCATAAACATCAGCATCACCAGAAAGAACTGGATGAATTTCTGATACAAAAGCATCAGAAACTTCTGCATACCTGGGAGCTGAAATTGTAGAAGGTCTGGCAACTGCATTTACAAAAACATCATATAAATCGCCAAAGAAAGGATTCGCTTCTAAAACTGCTTCATGCTCATAAAGCTCAGCAATAGTAGGGTTCATAGAACCATCAGTAGCTCTCATCAGCTGGGATTCGTATCCGGCCAGGAAAAGGGCAACATCAGCTGCAATTTCAGGATTATCGCTATACTTGCTTACTGCCAGCTGCCATCCACCCAGTGTATGAGCGGGATCATGCCCTTCAACAGCAGGAAGTGTAGTAACTGCAAAATCATCTCTTATGGGACTATCTTCACCCCGGGAAAGACTATAAGCATAGGGCCAATTTCTCATAAAAGCTGCGTTGCCATTTTGCCATACTGCCCTGGAATCTTCTTCAGCATAACTGAGAATCCC
>CAYOFJ010000085.1:3121-7975 GCA_964403065.1 uncultured Halanaerobiaceae bacterium
AGCCGGCTGCCTGGGAAATTATTTCAGCTGCCTGATCATTATTAATAGTTATTTCTCCTTCAGGAGAAATTATTGTACCTCCACCTGCAGAGTCAATCCATTCAAGAGCGTTACATACCATACCTTCATAAGGTCCGCCCTGCCAGACAAAACCCTGAAAATCTCTGTTTCCTTCTTCTCTTTCACCATCTTTGATAATTTGAGCCGCCTCTTCTAATTCGGTCCAGGTATTGGGTACATCCAGATCATATTTTTCCAGCAGATCAGTCCTATAATACAGCAGTCCGGCATCTGTAAACCAGGGAATACCGATTAGCTTACCATCAACTGTATTATTCTCGACAATAGCAGGAAAATGCTGATCTATAACTTCCTCTGCCCCAAAATCATACAGATCCACAAAATGCTCAGCCATATCACCTGGCCAAATTACATCAATCTGATAAATATCAACTTCTGAACTTCTTGACTCAAAGAACTGCAAATAAAGACCTCTCCTGTCTTCAACCATATCAGGAGTATCCAGCACACTTACTTTTACATCTGGATTTTCTTCCATATACATCTCTGCAGCTTTACGTGTGAGCTCTAATTCTTCACCCACTGCTCCACCAGCAACTGTGACTGTTACTTCTTCAGCACTAAGTGTAAAAACGGGAACTGTTAGCAAAAAAGCAATAGTTAACAGTATTACCAGAAACTTATTCATTTTTAATACCTCCCAGAATAGTTTTCCCCTGCTCTTCACCCGGGCAAAAGTTTTGTTATATCTGGGAGGATAACACAGCACCCTTATAAAATAATTTTGCTGGCAGAGTAATAGCAGGAAAATATTTAATTTGTAGTAATAATATTTTAATCTCTAACCTATTATACCATTAAATCTTAATTTTGACAACTCATTTAAAACAAAAAAATCCTTATCTATATTACAGAATATTTGATTTTTTCCCACACACTATACTTTTCCATCAACTTCATGACCGGAACTCCCAGCATACCAACAGCTACAAATTGACCTGCCCCAACATATAAAACCGTGGCCGGATAGGAAACCCCCATAACCAGATGCAAAATAAAGGCTATGCCAAAAGCATTAAGAATAATTGGAGGCAGAGCTGCCAGATAAACATTGGCAGCACGTGCTGTCAGAAGGCCGGCTACCAGAGTTATACCGGCACCTAAAATGACATCTATTAAACCCAGTCCGCCAAATGTATTGGCGATCATGGCTCCAATCCAGAGCCCTACAGCAGCCCAGCTGCCAAAATAAAAAGGAAGCAGGGTGAGTAATTCTGAAATCCTCACCTGAACAGGCCCATAAGATATAGGATGTGCTGCCAGAGTTATCGCAGCATAGAGTGCAGCAATTATACCAATACGAGCTATTGTCTTACTCCGCATAAAATATACACACCTCAACTTAAAAAATTATGCTCAATTTTTGTTCAAAACTAATCTTTCTCAACCGCTTCTTCTATAGTTAATTCCCAATCACCGACAGCCTTTACTTCCAGATAATAACTGCCGGAATCAGAATTTTCGTAAATACCAGAGCCACCTCTGGTTTTATTTGCTGCCGTGGTAACCCGTCGTTCGTTTTCATCATATACATAAAGCTGAAAAATTCTACCGGTGGATTCCCAGTGGACTTCCCACGGACCCTTGATTTCATAGATCTCAGTAACTTTATCATCTTCCCCGCTATATTCGGCCACAACCCCCTCAGCTCTTTTTTCTACCAGCTCTATTTTTTCTATTAATTCATCAATGAAATCATCATAGGCCATGAGCCGGGAAAGATCATTATCAATCCTTCTAATATGCAGCAGCTCATCCATAATTTCCTCTAAATCTAATTCCTCCAGATTGTCGATCTCACGGTCCTCAATTTTTAAAACTTCTTCTTCCCCAGCTGCAGTATTCACATTTACAGAAAAAGCCAGTACAAAAACAAGCAAAAATATAGATAGCCTTAAGAAAACACCGGTCTTTTGTATGTGGTCAGAAATAACTGATGAAAGCTTAAACTTATCACTCATTTTCTTTCCCCTCTTCAGGTTCTTCATCCAGTTCTACATTTTCAAAAACATCATCGACAAAATCTCTGAACTGCTCTCTTTCCTCTTTTACTTCTTCAGTCAACTCTTCATCTTCTTCCACAATATCTTTTCTCACAAGGGCTCTATGTGCAACATTATCTGCAATATATATAGGAGTGTCAGTTCTCAAAGCCATGGCAATAGAATCGCTCGGTCTGGCATCATAGGTGAAAGTATTATCCCCCTGTTGAAGAACAAAGCGCGCATAAAAAGTCCCATCCTTTAAATCATTAACTACCACCTTTTCCGGGCTGGCATCGAAAGATTTAAACACCTTTTTCATAAGATCATAACTTATAGGACGGGGAAGTTCTATATCTTTTAATGCCACCATAATTGCCTGGGCTTCAGCATGCCCTACACCTATAGGGAGAATACCGGACCCTTCTTCTTCCTGCAATAAAATCACAGGTGTCTGGCTCTCGGGATTAACTCCAACAGCTCTAACAAAAACTTTTCGCATATTTACTACCTCCCTTCCCGGGAAGAATAATTTATAATTAATTTTTATTGTCATCATTACTATGTTTATTATATCAGAAACTAAAAAATAATTCTATCTCTTAATCTAATTTGGTTCGGACAGATTTTAACTTTTGCTTCATTTCTCCTTCTTTATCTCTTCTCTCATCAATTTTGACCTGAGTACTCACCCGAGGGGCCCCTTCTGCAAATGGAACCTCATGAAGCTTTTCAATTAAATTTAATATGTCCTCCAATTCTCCCTGCATAACAGTGCCCATAGGAGTCAGCTCATATTCAACTTTTTCCTGTTTCTGCAAAACCTTATGACAGTCTGCAACATATTTACTTAAACTTGCATCTCCGGTGCCGATAGGTACTACACTAACTTCAGCTATAACCATAATAGATTTTCACCCCTTAGACCTATTTTTTGAATATTTTAAATTAATAAGTTTTATAATGCTTTATTCACAACAAATACCCCGTTCTTGGTTTAGTCCTCTACTCTTAGACAAAATTTTAACACTAAAATTACTAATTAGTCAAACCTTTAAAAATATCAAAAGCTCGCCCTATCAAAGCTGTCCTGAAAAATTAAGATAATTCTTCTTCAAAACAGTTGGTAAAATTGCCATATATACTGTATAATCAGGATTGTTTATATCCTCAGTAGCCGGGGTCTATAAAGTATTGGAAGCTATGAAGCTATGTGATACTAGAAATTTTTAGAAGCCCGGGTCATAACTATGGCCAAAAAATTGTGCCCCGGCTCAGGATGTGCCGGGCTGAGCGTAAGCTCATGGATGAGCTTTTGCGAAGTAAGCGCTGTTTTTTGGCCGAAGATTAAACCTAAATATAGAAAAAATTTCATGTGAATTTATCTTCATAGCTTCCAATAATAAGTATTATGAAGATAAATTAAAGCCAGATTTTACTAACTATTTTGGAGAAGTTCCTTAAGGATAAAAAATATTACTATTATATATTTTTAGCAGTATCTTCCACTACTTTTGTATCGGCCAATCTATCTCCCAATCGGATCCCTTGAGGGTCAGAAGTTAAAACCAGCAGTTCAATAAGTTTAAAAAAGCCACCAACAATAGGTCCAAGAACCCAGCCCAGCAGGGGAATAATTCCTATTACTCTGCCCGGTATTAATATTACATTTCGTCTGGCAGAGGTTTCCAGATCAATAATTGCTTTTTCCTGACAAACTATTTTCAAGCTCATTAATTTTTTGCCTATACTTTTATTCTGCCACTCGGGATAACCTGTCAATCTGTACATAATAGCGTCCTTGAACAATATGTAAAAAATGCCAAATATACCGCCAAATATAGGCACAAAGAAAAAAAGCGAACCTATTAGACTGTCAATTGCTGCCGCAGCTATTCTTCTAAATACTCCTGCTGTTTTAGGCACAAAAATTCCTCCTTTGTTCTTGACTTTCTTTGACCTCTGTATTATAATATTAAATGAAGGTCAGAGAAGATAAAATAAATCTCAAATAAAATTTTAGGAGGTGGCTGTTATGTTTGATCTGATGCCCTTTGACAGTGACCGGAAACGCAGAAGATCTCGACGCTCACCCACAGAAAGTTTCATTGACAACTTTCTCTCGGAAAGCATGAGAAATATGCGCGATGTTATGAGAGAAGGTTTTAAAACAGACATTCTGGACAAAGGTGATAAATTCGTCATTGAAGCTGAGCTTCCGGGAATGAGCAAAGATGACATCAATCTGGAGCTGGAGGAGAATATCCTTACAATTTCCGCCAGATACAGCCAGGAAGAAGAACACAGTGATGAAGATTATCTCAAAAGAGAGCGCAGCACCGGGGCCTGTCAGCGCAGCTTTCAGGTGGAAAACGTAAAAGAAGATGAAATTTCAGCTGAGTTTGAAAACGGCGTTCTAAAAGTTGATCTCCCCAAACGTGAATCTGAAAGGAAAAAACGACGTACTATAGATATAAATTAAGATAATTATATAATAGAAAAGTACAAATTAATTGTCAATTTTATCAATCGGCCTGAAAAACGGCCGATTTTTATATTTTATTAGTTATATAGTTCATTTTATTTATAGGATATTCATATATTATTTCTTCATACTTATTTTTATTTTGCTTATTTAGACTATTTTTATCTCATCAATTTTTCATTTATCAATCAAAAAAGTCTTTGACCAAAACAACTGGAGTACCAGCATCGGCAGAACCAGAAATTAAATCAGCCAGACTGGCGATAAGATCTTTAGCTTTTCTGGGGGTAGTCCCTTCATCTTCAG
>CAYOFJ010000086.1:0-7937 GCA_964403065.1 uncultured Halanaerobiaceae bacterium
GGCGGGGAAGACGGGATTTGAACCCGCGATCTCCGGCGTGACAGGCCGGCGCGTTCAGCCACTTCGCTACTTCCCCGCTAAAATATTGGCCAGAGCAGAATTTAAATCTGCGACTAACTACTTGTAAGTCCTTCTTAATTCAACTGAGCTATCCCCTCAAAAACCATTGTTTGTCGGGGAACATCGTACAAACTTACGCATCTAGCATCAAAACCCAATGATTACTACCTGACTGCATATAATTGGAAAAATAAAGTTCCGGCAGCGACCTACTCTCCCACAAAGTCGCCCCTGCAGTACCATAGGCGCTGGAGGACTTAACTTCTGTGTTCGGAATGGGAACAGGTGTTACCCCTCCGCTATTGCCACCGGAAATTTTATTCATAGGATTATTTCTCATCAACACTAAATATTATAACAGAAAATTTAACAATATGCAATAACAGTTTTAAAATCAATTGTGAGCTTTGATTCGTTCAACATAACCAAAAACAAATTGAGTTACCGGTCCAATGGCAAATGCTCCAATTATTGTCCCTATGCCGAAAGTAGCACCAAGTATAACACCGACTGTTCCAAAAACAATGTCTATGAAAACCCTAATTGATTTGAGAGAAAGGTTAGTTTTATTTTTTAATAACATCATCAAAGCCTCAATAGCCCCTTCTCCCATTTCGGTAGAAACATATAAAGCAATTCCACTACCTATGAACACAGGAGCAGCCAACATCATCAAAAATCTTAATGGCATTAAAGCCGGTGTCACTGTGCCAAACACAATAAACAGCAAATCCAAAAACAACCCGACAAATACTGCATGTAAGATAGTTCCAATTCCAAACTTCTTGCCTGTAAAAATTAATAATGAGAAAATAATTCCACCATTAATCAGAAAACTTGTCTGTCCAACTGTCAAACCCAGAGTTTGTGATAATCCATTCATCAAAACCGTAATTGGATTAGAACCCATCCGGGAATTTATGAAAAAGAAGATTCCTAGACTTATCAGAAAAACACCGGACATTAAAAACATGATTCGAGTAACAAAATCTCTGGTAAAAATCCTACGCATAATTTGATCACCTCTGTATTTTATTTATATATATTTGTAGGAAAAGCCAAAAATGAGTCCGAAAAAATCCCTTGTTCAATCGACCCTACACATTGTAATATTATCTACCGGGCTCTGTCAAGGGTAATCTTACTAAAAATTAAATTTGGGTTTCTTCACATTATTTAGGAAATTTATAGTAAAATAAAGAATGTTTATTATAGAACTTAGAATAGGTTTTATGTCCTCTCAGAAAACTAAAAATAACGATTTAAAACTTGGAAAGGCAGGCAAAAGGATTAATTTCCTGAAAGCTAAAGTAGCCTCCAACCATAATGTTTCTGGGAAAACGCAAAAAAACAAAAGGAAAATGGTTTGAAATGGCCGATTTTTAAGCGAATGGGGGTAAAGCACATTAAAAAGGCCCCTTTCCAGGGACCTATGATTGTTGACATAGCAATGGTGCGCCTGGGAGGACTCGAACCCCCAACCTACTGATCCGTAGTCAGTCGCTCTATCCAATTGAGCTACAGGCGCACTTTAATAGAAATATTGTATTTAATTTTTGCAGTCTTACCTGCACACCTTATTTTAATAAAAAAACACTGAGTTGTCAACAAATATACTCATAAAATTTGAATCTCTGCTTGGTTCGCGATTATTCAATAATTTCCTCTACGGCCAAATTATCTTCCTTATAAAGATCTATCATGGATTCATCAACTTTGACGATAGGCCGGTCCGGATTGCGGGGATTAATAAACACAATTTCCGCCCTGCGTCCATCATTAAGTCTAACTTCTCTCTTGAGAAAATAACCGGGAATCTGATCAAGAAATATACTCTTTAACTTCTGATCAAATTGTTTAAAATCTTCTTCTTTAAATAATCTTATGGCCTTAAAAGGAGAAACTGCCGATTTATAGATACGCTCAGAAGTAACTGCATCAAATACATCTACAATGCCTATAATCCGTCCCAATAAAGGTATTTCTTCTCCGGATATCCCATTAGGATATCCAGAACCATCAAATCGCTCATGATGTGTCCATATTCCCCAGATGGTTTCCTGAGATAGCTCTTCCATATCATTTACCAGCTCATAACTGTGTTCAACATGTTCTTTAGCTACTTCATATTCTTCATCGGTAAGCTCATCAGGTTTATTTAATATTTCGTCCGGAATTTTAGTTTTGCCTATATCATGCAGTATGCCTGCGGTTGTGAGAGCGTGTAATCTTCTTTCAGAAAAATCCAGCCACCGCCCGAACATGTTGGATAAAATACCTACATTTAGGAGATGGGTATAATTGTATTCATCCGATTCTCTAACAAAAGTTAAAATATCAATAGGTTCCAGAGCTTTCCCCAATTGCATGGTTTTTTGAACCAATTTTTCAATACGAGGAAAAGCAAGCTCATCAGTCAATTTTAGTTTTTCGAAAATTTCTGCTACACTGTTTAAATTTCTTCTATAAGCAAGTTCGAGATCTTCAATTTTTCCGGCATTTTTCTTGATCTCGGCCTCACTTTCTTCAACAATTTTAACTTCTTCAATTCCTAAACCTGACAGTCTTTTGATTTTATTATTATCTAAAATAGTTTTAGCAGGCAGAAGAGTGCCGCCAAAATTATTTTCTACATCTTCTGCTAATTTCATCCCTGGAATGAGTTCATCTATATCTACCCACATAAAATTTTCTGTAGCCTCTGCCATTTTTCTGCCCCCTGTTAATTTATAATTTAATACTTTATTATTTCTTCAATTTTTATATCAGGATTTTCTGATAAATCTATATATTCATCTTCTACCTTAACTATAGGGTAGCTGGGCTCTCTGGGATTTATAAAAACTATCTTACCTTCCTGTTTATTATTTAGACGCACAGTCTCATGCAGAAAATAATTGGGCACATTATCCATGAAAAACTGTCTTAATTCAGGATCATAAAAGGTGAAATTTTCTCGTTTGATAGTTTTCAAAGCTTCAAAAGGGCTTCTTTTATGTCGGTAAACTCTTTCTGCCGTCATGGCATCGAAAGCATCACAAATCGCCATGATTCGCCCAAACAGAGGAATATCCTGCCCTTTTAAACCCAGAGGATAACCCTTGCCACCAAATTTTTCGTGATGAGTTAATACCCCCCGGGCAACCTCTTGAGATATAAACTCGGTTTTTTCCACTATTTTATAACCATAAAGAGAATGTTTTTTAACTATTTCAAATTCTTTATCACTTAGAGTATCCGGTTTTTGCAAAATTTCATCAGGCACTTTAGCTTTACCTATATCATGTAAAAGTCCGGCCTGGGTCAATTTTTCTAATCTCTCCTGAGACAAATTCAACCATTTGCCCATAATACTGCAAAGAATAGCCACATTGAGCAGATGTGTATAAGTATATTCACTGGTATCACGCAGCATAGCCAGCAATTCATCTACTTCCAATTTATTGCTAAGTTCCAGGGAATTCTCGGTAAGATTACAAAATTCATCATAATCAATTTCTTCTTGATATTTCACCCGCTTATACAGAGAAGCTGCCTTCTCAACCTCTTCTCTGTAAGCTTTCTCTTTCCGGGAAATATCTTTAACATAATCTGCCCTATCCTCTTCCGGCTCAGAAATAATATGCACGGTGAAATAATTAAGTTCTTTTAATTTGTTAATTGTGCTCTCGGTTAAGATTGAACCCGCCGGCAGCAGCACTCCTCCATATCTATTTTCAATATCTCTTGCCGCTCTCATTCCAGGCTCCAGGTCATCCCATTCAACTAATTTTTCTTCTTTAGTGGCGGTCATAATACCCCACTCCTTTTCCATTTTATTTTAACTTTTTAATAATTCAGATTTATCCAGTCAAAATATTATCGCCAAATTTTAGCAATTAGCCAATTACCATCACTTAATAAAATGCTTGCAATAATTTCTTTTATTAAATTTAAACTTTAAAATCTTTTGCCCTTATTAATATTTATTGCAGATAATATATAATAATCCTCTATTGCCCTAAATTTAACAATCGCATCATATATGGGATATAATGCCCAGCACAATATACATTGTAATGAATTTAAAATAGGTTTAAAAAAATTATTTTAGTAAAATATACTCATAGAAATAGGGATGCTAATCAATAGTCAAATTGTTTATTCAGCAAAACAACACTGTAATGTCAAACTATAATCCCCAGTATAAATAAAGTGCTGAGCCCCAGGTAAATTGTTAACCAGGTGATAACAGTTATAGTTGTGAGAAAAGGCCCGGTCATCATTGCCGGATCTTTGCCCAGAAAACGTATGAAATCTCCCAGCTGAACCTCGCTCAGAGCTATACTCCTGATGGAAACTGATAAAGCTTGAATTCCTGCATTTTCTTTAGAATTTTTATAGTAAGTTCCTCGGGCAGCCAGGCAGCAATCTTACCGTCGCGCTGCCAGCCCGGCTTCCGTGGTTAAGACAAAATACTTCTGAAAGCGATTAATTTGTTAGGTTTGCAGGAAAAGCATAATATTCTAAGAAATATTTAATTAACCTGTAATATTCTATATAAAAGTTTTGAAAAGCTACCAGGCAAAAACTCCAAAACGTAAAATAAATAATTGGGGCTGATTTAGTTGGATATTCTCTTTATGCTGGGTATAATTTTATTTCTGGGAGTTATCGGAGGGCAAATTGCTCGAAAATTTAATTTCCCGTCTGTCACCGGCTATATTATCATGGGTTTTATTATTGGACCAACTTTGGCAGGTTTAGTAAGTGAAGCTATATTAAATCAGGTAACTCCTGTAACAGATTTTGCCCTGGGATTAATAGGCTTCGCAGTGGGCAGTGAACTAAGATTGAGTTTTTTGCGCAAACATCTGGAAAACTTTAGTTTTATATTCTTAGGGGAAAGGTTATTAACATTTCTTTTCATTTTTTTCCCTGTTTTTATTCTAACCGGTAATTTCCCTCTAGCTTTGATTCTGGGAATTTTAGCCATGGCCAGCGCCCCGGCCAGCATTATGACCACTATTAATGAAAAAAATGCCGGAGGACCGTTTACCAGAATGCTGATGTCGCTGGTTGCAATGGATTCACTGTTCAGCATTGTTATTTTTTCTCTGGCGACAATTTTATTAAAAGTGTTTTATTTTGGCGTCGAGGAAAATTTGGCTTTCTGGCAGGCTCTGGGTTATGAATTAGGACTGGCCCTCTTAATTGGCTTTTTGCTGGGGAGCCTATCTATATGGATAGTCAATAATATCGATCAGGAAAGGCGGCGACAGGTATTGTTAATTGCTGTTATTTTTCTGGCAGTAGGGCTTCCCAGACAGCTAAATATTTCTTATCTGCTGGTAACCCTAATAGCTGGAATTATGATAGTGAATTTTTCGGACCAATTCAGAAAATTCCATCACTCAATTCACAGTATAGATACTCCTATTCTTGTTCTTTTCCTGACCCTGGCAGGAGCACGCATGCAAACAGATGTCCTGCCACAGGTAGGTGTATTAGGTTTGATATATATTACTGCCAGATTGGCGGGAAAAATATTGGGCAGCCGTCTGGGCAGCTATTTCTGCCTATATCTGCCCGGGGAATGTGATGATTTAGACATTTCATCTCGTAAATATCTGGGCTTTGCTTTGACTCCCCAGGCCGGAGTAGCAGTAGGCCTGGCCCTGCTGGCTGAACAGGAATTGCCATTACCAGAAGATGTTACTGTATCTGTTATACTGGGATCAATAATATTTTTCCAGATAATCGGCCCCTTTATGTTAGATATTGCCTTAAAAAAGACAGGTTCTATAAAATAACCAAAAATATGGTTCTTCTTTAGAATTATAAGAAAACTTATATTTACTGGAAAACCTGGATAATTAATTTTTATTTAGATTATATTAGATGATATGATAATTGCAAATATTGCCAGGATAGAACAGTTTCCTGGGCCAAAAATTTCGACCCCAGACTTAGAATGGGCAGAACTGAGCGCAAAATCCGGGAAGAGCTTTTGCGAAAATCGCACAATTGCCAAAACTAAACAGCTCATCCGGGATAAAGCAAAATTTTAAAAAGGAGGTTGCTTAATTATGGTTGAATGGAAAGAAAATTTGGAAGCAAATCGCATTGATTCCCTGCAAGAAGAATTAGGTGTGGAAAAACCAATCATCGGAATGATACATCTTCCACCACTACCGGGCTCTGTAGGTTATCAGTACGAAGGAATGGATCCTATAATTGATGCCGCCCTGTGCGATGCGGAAAGATTGGTCAAGGGAGGAGTAGACGCAATGATGGTTGAGAATATGTGGGATCTACCTTATCACGTCAAGAATGATGTTCCCCCGGCAGAAATGTGTGCTCAATCGGTAGCAGCCCGGGAAGTACAACGCAATTTCCCCGATGTTCCTCTGGGTATTAATGTTGTTCATAATGGGGGAAAGCCGCTTTTGTCTATTGCCGTAGCTTCGGGAGCAGATTTTATCAGAGTCTGCCTATTAACAGGAGCACAAATCTGGGATACAGGAGAATTCGATACGGGGGTAGCTTCAGAACTACTGGAATATCGCAAATATTTAGGAGCAGAAGATATTAAAATTTTCTGTGATGTTGATAAAAAACATTCAATTCGCTTTCCTGGCCTGGATTTAGAAACTCACATTGAATGGACTGAATTTTATCTTGCAGATGCTCTAATAGTTTCAGGAGCCATGACAGGAGCTAAGCCCCAGCTGGAAAAGGTCAAAAAAGCTGCTGATTTGAGCTCTCGCCCTATATTGATGGGCAGTGGCACAAATTCCGAAAATATAGCGGAGTTTTTACAATATGCTGACGGGGCTATAGTTGGCACCTCATTAAAAGAAGAGGGTGAAGGGGAAAATCCGGTTTCTTTACAGCGCGTAAAAGAATATATGGCCGAGGTCAAAAAAATGAGATGACTAAGGTAAAACCCAAAAAAGAAATTAATTCATGTATTTAAACAGAAAAAATATGCAGGAGGGAATTATTCTCAACCATAACAGACTCTTTTCACCCAGAAACCCCAGTAAACTCAAACCAAACGTAAACTAAAAAATTATTCCCTTCTGCTGGAAAATTTCCTTTCACAAATTTTGCGAGAGGCATTAAATTTCTTCGCAATTTACCGTGCAGTTTCTACCCCTCTTTTTAGCCTGATATAGAGCTCGATCAGCCTCCTGTAAAAGTTCATCTATATCTGACATTTCTTCCCTATAAACAGCAATGCCCACACTGACAGTGATTGATATTTCCTCACCTTCAAATTCAACCGTATTTTCCTCAATTATTTTGCGAATCCTATCAGCAGCTTTAAGGGCCTGTTCTTTATTGGTATTGGGCATGAGAATTCCAAATTCCTCCCCACCCAGCCGTCCGGGAATATCTACATCTCGCAATTTATTTTTCAAAAGAGAAGCTAAATTTTCCAGCACGGCATCTCCAGCGGGATGCCCATAAGTATCATTCACTTTCTTGAAATGATCAATATCCAGCATCAATACGCTCAATGTATCCTCATATCTCTGGACTCTTTTTATTTCTTCTTCTCCGGCCTCCATAAAGTAACGACGGTTGTAAATATCGGTCAGGGGATCATGGAAGCTCAAGTAGGTTATTCGCTCTTCCTTTTCCCGGCGTTCCTTAACATTTTCTCTCCAGTTGCCGAAAGAAATATACCAGGATATTACTAAAAGCATTAGAGCACCTATGATGACGATCTGCAGATAATTTATTAGCTGCTGCTCTTCGGCCAATCTTGACTGTATATTATCTTCCAAAATAACAGTTATATTGTCAATTGACTGAGAAAATTCATGCTGCTGCCTGGTGTAAGTCCAGCCCTTTATCCGCTCTTCCGCCTCCGGTCGATTGCCGTGGCT
>CAYOFJ010000087.1:0-7905 GCA_964403065.1 uncultured Halanaerobiaceae bacterium
GAAAATTTGAGTTATAAGTTTAAGGAAAAACTCATGTCCATAGGGATACTGGCTCCCTCTATAATTGGTATAGCTGTATTTGTTTACGGTTTTATCGGCCGTACCGTCCAGGTTTCCCTGACGGACTGGAATGATATCATGAGTTTCATGCAGGGCGAATTTGACTTTGTGGGCCTGCAGAATTATATTCGCTTGTTTAATGATTCTCGTTTTGTCACCGGCTTATGGAATAATATATTTTTTATGCTGTTTTTTATTTTGGGAACACTGGCTCTGGGTATTTTAATGGCGGTTTTTATTAATGATAAGCCGAAGGGCCATTACTTCTTTCAAAATCTTTATTTATTTCCTTTTGCGGTTTCATTTGTAGTTACCGGTACAGTCTGGCGCTGGATTTTTGCTCCCGGTTCACCTCGCTCACCCCGGGGAATAAATATGCTTTTCCGGCAGTTAGGGCGCCCGGAACTGATGTGGGAATGGTTTACCAGTACTTTCAATATTGGGCCCTTTAATATAGCTTTAATCACCATTGTTATTGCTGCCATCTGGCAGTTTTCCGGCTATACTATGGCCATGTGGCTGGCGGGATTGCGTGGTATTCCTGAGCAGCTGATAGAGGCTGCCCGCATAGATGGGGCTTCTAAATGGCAGATTTTTACGAAAGTATTGTTTCCTATGCAGAAAGCTATCACTCTGTCGGCTATCATCATTTTAGCCCATATTTCGCTCAAAGCCTTTGACCTGGTCTATGTCATGACAGGCAGTGGTCCGAACAATGTCACTGACATTCCCGCTGTTTACATGTATGAAACCACCTTTCGCGGCAATAATTATTCTCGCGGTGCCGGTATTTCCATCATACTGCTGATGCTGGTGGGAGTTTTAATCATTCCCTATCTGGTCAGCACTTTCGGGGAGGAATAGAGTATGCAGGATTATGGTAAATTTAAATATATAGTGTACGTAATTTTATTTTTGCTGGCTCTCTTTTTTCTGCTGCCTATGTATGTGCTTTTTGCCACCAGCCTCAAAAGTTTTGAAGAAGTCAGCAGACAGGCTATGTGGATGCTTCCCCAGGAATACAGTCTGGAAGCCTTCTTTACGGCTTATGCCCGATTGATACCACATCTGCGTAACAGTCTGGTGCTGGTAATTCCCGCCACCCTTATTTCGGCGGTGCTGGGCTCTCTCAACGGTTATGTTTTATCAGAGTGGAAGTTTCGCGGATCCGACACTATTTTTGCCCTGCTGTTATTCGGTATGTTCATTCCCTATCAGAGTATTCTGGTACCGCTGGTCAGATTTTTACAGAATATAGGTCTATATGGTTCACTGCAGGGGCTTATTTTTGTCCATATTATTTATGGTATACCAATTACCACTCTCATTTTCAGAAATTATTATGCTGATGTTCCCAGCTCTTTGACCGAAGCTGCCAAAGTTGATGGGGCGGGAATATTTAAAGTTTACAGCAAAATATTTTTCCCCATTTCCATTCCGGCTTTTGTGGTGGTTATCATCTGGCAGTTTACCAATATCTGGAATGAATTTTTATTTGCTATTACCATCACTCAGACTCCTGCCCAGCAGCCCATAACGGTGGCTCTTAACAATTTAGCCGGCAGCCAGGTGGTGGAATGGAATGTGCAGATGAGTGGGGCTATTTTAACAGCTTTGCCCACATTGTTAGTTTACATTATATTCGGCCGCTATTTTATCAAAGGAATTCTAGCGGGATCGGTCAAAGGGTAAGCCTTAATATGGCAAGTATTATGGTTTGTTGTGTACTGATGTTCAAGTTATCCACAAGTTATGCACAGCTGGCAAGCAATTGTGGATAAATCCGACAATGGCGGCCATTGGCCTGCTATAACGTGTGTTTGCCCGGTTTTAAGCAGTAAATATTCGTAATTATCCACATAATTTTCACAATATCAATTATATATAAACGATTTGGCCGGTTTGGCAGAGCCGGCTGTTTTTTGTTTGGCTTTGTTGGCAGGGGAAAATGTGATAAAATAAACACACACAGGCAAGAATCCTGCTCCTCATACGAGATTTTCTGACTGAAGGTATAGAGCCAAAATAGGACTTCCCTCGCAAAGAAACTTCCTGTTTCATGCTCGGCTCACCACTTCCTGTGGTTCGGCCCTATTTTGGCTAATGGAATTCGGCCTAAAAAGTGAAAATCTCGAAAGTCGTCGCAGTATTTTTGCCTGTGTAGAGTGTGGAGTGAGTGGTCAGGCATATTTCGGAGCAGGAGGATACATTTCCAGACAGAAATTGCCCTACCTTCGCGATGGTACTACCTGTAACACGCTCGGCTCGCAGCCTCCCTGCAGCTCGGTTCTATTTTTGACCATTTATGTCTGTTTTTAATAGTAAAAACAACAAAAGTCATCACAATAAACTTCCTGTGTTAGGGGTCAATTAACGAGTCAGAGCCAAAATTGGACTTTCCTCGCGAGGAAACGTCCTGTTCCACGTTCGGCTCACCTCCTCTCTCAGGTTCGATCTTATTTTTGATAAAGTTCACCAACATTTCCTATAAGGGGCTGTTATAGATGATGGGTATTGTCGGGCTGTTGATAGTAGGCCTCATATTTTTTCTGGTTTTTCGTTTTGTGCTGGAAAGTGACTTTAACCTGACCGGTTCTGGGGGCAGGGAGCAGGAAAATTTAAATACTGGAGAAGAAAAAAATTCTGCTTCTAGTAATTCTCAAAAGACAAAATCTAAAAATGATCAGGAGCGGGCTCATCCTCTGCGTGATAAGTTTAGCAGCAAGGTGAGTGATGAGGAATTGATAGAGATGGGGAGGAGACGTATGGAATCTGGTCAGATTACAAGGGAGGAATTTGAGGAGTTCAGAGAGAATATAAAATCATAAGGGGATTAGTTAACAAATAAGGAACTTCTCCAAAATAGTTAGTTGAATCTGGTTTTAGTTTCTCTTCATAATGCTTATTATTGAAAACTATTAAGCTCTGTTCATATGAAATTTTTATCTATTTTGTGTAGTTTTCGGCCAAAAAATAGAGTTTCTTTTGCGAAATCTCATTCATGAGTTCACAATCAGCCCGGCATATCCTGAGCCTGGGCATAATATTTTAAATAGTATTTTGATAATGTTATGAAAAATCTTATGAAATCTTATATTTAGTTTTTGAGTTATGTAGTTGTAATACTTGTGATTTTAATAATTATGATTTTTCGGGGGCTGATAACTATGGTGAGCAGTCGTTACCTGTCACAGGAGCTATTTGATGGTTTTGGTCAGAAAGGTCAGCAGAAACTTCTGCAAAGCCGGGTTCTGCTGGTTGGTTGTGGTGCGCTGGGCAGCAATACGTCTGAACTTATGTCCAGGGCGGGAGTGGGATTTTTGCGTCTGGTAGATGGTGATCAGGTTGAGCTGGCCAATCTGCACCGCCAGCTGCTTTATACCGAAGAAGATGCCAGCATGGGCCGATTAAAGGTTTATTGTGCTAAGGAAAGATTGGAAAAAGTGAACTCTGAAATTGAATACGATATTTATGATGAGAAATTTACAGAAGAAAATGGTAGAGAGCTGGCTGAAAATATCGATATTATTATGGACTGCACCGATAATCCCGAAGCACGTAGGGCTATAGATAAAATTGCCCGGGAAGTGGGAATTCCCTGGGTTTATGGAGGTGTAGCAGCTTCTGTAGGGATGGCCAAATTTGTGGCCGGACATAAAAATGAATCCATCAACAGCTGGTTTGATTTTGAATCAGGCGAGGCTATGTTTTCTCCCTGTCAGGATGGGGTTTTAAATACCATACCCAGTCTGGTTTCCAATATCCAGTGCACAGAAGCTTTTAAATATCTCACCGATAACGAGGAGAAAATCACCGGGAATCTTTTCTATATAGATTTATGGAAAAGTAATTTTGATGTTATCGAACTGGCTGATCCCGAGGAAGTGACAGAAAAAGTATAAGGTGTGGGCAAAATAGGAAGATTATTTTAGATCTGTTATAAGAATAGTTTATAAGATTGATTAAAGCAGGTTTTGAGAAGGGGGTAAAAATTTTGCAGTCGGATATTAAAATTTATACGCTGGGCAGTGTAAAACTGGAAAAGGGTGAGGAGACTCTGGTCGAGGGCAGCTCAAGCCTATCAAAAAGATGGTATCTATATATGGTTCTCTTTTTTCATTCTCATGAAACCCTGTCAATTCCTTATTTAACGGAAAAACTGGATATGCAGGATAATGATTCGCCCAAACAATCTCTGCGCATGATGGTTTATCGCCTGCGTCAGAATTTTGCAGACATCCCTGGAGATGAAGAGATAATTATTACAGATAATGGTGGTTATACTTTTAATAGCGATATCGAGGTGTGGCTGGATATTGCCCAGTTTGAAAAGTTTAAAGCCCAGGCGGAAGAACATAAAGAAAACAACAATTGGGACCAGGCTGCTGACTTTTTACAGAGGGCTTTTGAGCTCTATCGCGGGCCTTTTATGGAAGGTCTGGAGGAAAATTTATGGATTTTGCAGCAGAGAAAGAAGTTCCGCAGTTTATATATGGAAATCGTGGAAGACCTGACAGATATTCTGGAGGATAGAGATAAATATATTGAGGCAGAAGAGGTTCTGGAAACTGCGCTGAAATATTGCCCGCTGGAAACTAAGCTTCATAATAAGATGATAAAAATTACCCGGAAAGCCGAAAATCAGTATCAGGCCCGCAAAAGGGCCGAGCAGGCGGTAACATTTTTCCAGAGGAATGGGCTGGAGGTGCCGGAAGAAATTGAACAGCATCTGGGGTCTCAAGATGGACCTGTTCAATATAAAGATCCGGCTGAATTTATTAAGGAGAATAGCGCAGCTAAAGAGGATGAAATTGTGGAATGCAGCCCTCTTAATTTATATGAAACCTATGAAATAATGAGAAACTCTCAGGAGCATGAGGTTAACTTTCTTAACTTTAAAATTGAGGGGGAGGATGAACCGGGTAAATTAACCAGGGCGGAAGAGGTCCTGTCGGAAGCTTTACATGATAATTTGGATTGCTTTTCTGTGCTCTGTCACTGGCAGGAAGGACATTATGTAGTGCTGAATTCTGAAGCGGAAGCAGCAGAGCCGGAAACAATATATAATCAGGTGGCCGAAGATTTTCACAGTCAGAATGACCTTACTGGAGTGGAACTTAATTATTACACGGAAGAGTTGTAATAGTTGATATTCAGGGAATGACAGCACCGAAAATAAACCTGATTAAACTATTTAACTTTTGTGAAAATTTTGCCTGTTATGTCGTTTGTTATTCCATAATTGGGACTTTAGTGTTATAATACATTGGTAACAGAGTATAAAAAATTTATCAGATCTTGTTAGTTGTTTCACTTGATTTAAAAAATTAAATTTAATTAAAAAGTCTTTTCAGGTTTAGGCTACCGGGGGGCAGTAATTAATATGGTGGCAAAATTAAATCTTTACACTCTGGGCCGATTTCGGGTGGAAAACGGTGAGGAGACAGTTACTAAAGGGGTTAACAAAACCAGTAAGCGCTGGCAGCTTCTTCAGTATCTAATTACATACCGCCAGCGTGACATTTCCCGTGAGGAACTTATAACCTCGCTAAATTTACATGAAAATAGTGACCCGGAAGGAGCTTTATCTGCTCTTGTTTATAGACTGAGGAAAAGATTGGAAAATGGCTATGAACAGTTAGACGACTTTATAAAAACAAATGGGTCTTCTTATACTTTTAATTTGCGGAAAAATTACTGGCTGGATGCCGAAGAATTCGATCAACTCTGCCAGCAGTGTCAGGAGATGGCGGCATCCGAAACTGAAGGGGTTGTAGAAAAATTTCAGCAGGCTTTAACGCTTTATCAAGGTGATTATCTGGAAGAAGCTCGTTCCCACGAATGGGTCTGGAATGCCCGCAATTATTATCGTGATCTTTTGGTTACGACTCTGGGTGACCTGGATGAATATATGCGTAGAAGAGAACAGTTTGAGCAGCTGTGGGAATTTTACGAGAAAGCTCATGAGATGGTAAAATTTGATGAAAAACTTCTCATCGGAGCTATAAGAGCCATGCTGGAGGCCGGCAGGGAAGGTCTGGCCCGCATGAAATATGAAGAAGCTGTCTCTATATTCAAAGAAAATGATCTGGAACTGCCTCCGGACCTGGAAAAATTGGGTAGACAGCTAAGTTCAGGTAGTATCGAGGATCCTAATAATTTCATCCAGAAAATAAGACAGAGAAGTCTGGCCGATAATGCTTTTGTTTGCGAGCCCCAAACTTTCAGTGAATTTTATGAACTGGAAAAGAGAAGAGCAGGAAGCGGAGAAAGTTGTTGACAGATTAAAAACTTCTTTTGCCGTGTGCAGTGAACTGCCAGAAAGTTTAAAGATTGAAAACCGCTGTTATGAAGTGTCAACTTAACTTATTCAGTAAAAAATTGTTTGAATTCAAATCTTAAAATTTCAGTACATATATTTGTTTTATAAATCTTAACCACCGCCAGAGTTTTCTGGTGGATTTTTTATTTTAATAGGAGCGGGATAGGAGCAGGTCGGTAGGTTGGGATTTCAACCTACCGACCTGCTCCTATCTTCTTCCTAATAAATGTGACATTGAAGAATTATTTTTGCATCATCGCAAAATCATCGGCGTAATTGCATTATCATTAACCTTTCCGGCTACCCGATTTATAATAATAACAGAAAGTAAAATATTTGGGATTAAAATTTGCAGCCATGATAGGAGAATAGAGTTATCATAAAATTGTATCTGGTTGAGGCTTGGGGAGATAAAATAAAAATTATCAGAATATTTAAAAGGGAGCTGAAAATATGCCTACCTGGTTTAAGTGCAGGGACTGCAAGGAAAAGTTTTATACAGCCAAAAGCGAGTTTCAGATCAATAAAGATGAGAGATGTTACAAATGCGGTGGTATTCTGGACAAAATTTGTCGAGATGTTGAACGAGTGCTGGAAGAAGGGGATTTAGTGGAAATGCTGCTCACTCCCGGTGGTAAGGACAGAAGAGCCCGCGTTGAGGTGAAAAGCATAGTAGAGGGTTACATAATCATGAATGTTAAAGATGGTCAGGTTTCACATGATAGAGTTAATGAAGATGAGGTTGTAGAGGTTAGATTTACCCGGGATAAGCCCAGGCCAGGTAGATTTTCTTTTAAAAGCAAACTTGTAGATTATGAAAGTGAAGAAGATCTGGATATTACAATTTCTAAACCCAATCATGCTGTTCACCATCAGGAAAGAAGAGCCCCCCGCTTTCCTTTACATACAGAGGCGAAATTCAGAGTAGCAGAAAGCGAGGAAGATTTAGAGAAAGCAAAGAACTATGAGCAAGGTGAAACTGTTGATCTGAGTGTAACCGGGGTGCTGGTGGCTTCTGACACCTCCAGGCCAGAGGAAATAGAAGAGGACAATCCTGTGAAGTTAAAACTAGAATTGGAAGAGTATGAGCTGGAGATAGAAGGCAGGATAGCCCGGGTGACGGAGCTGGAAAAGAAAAAGGAGGGCAAAACGGGTTTGGGAGTTGAGTTTGCGGATATAGATAATGAGCAAAGAGAGTTGTTAAGAGAGCTGCAGAGAAAACGAAACTGAAAAAGAATAATTAGAAGCAATTGAGGTTGCGTCATCGCAAAATCATCGAAGTAATCACAGCATCATTAACTTTTTGAACCAGTCGCTATATAATATAATTGAAGAAAAATTGAGACTAAAGCCCTATGGAAATGAGCATAAAGTACCAGCCAGAATACAGAAATGTCTAAGATCATCTGAACATATATGAGTAGTATTATACTCCTGACAACATCGGAGAAAACGGCCGAGAAAGCCCATTGACCATGGAGGAGAGCGATGTTACCCGGATGTTGCAAGATATGTTGGACGGC
>CAYOFJ010000088.1:0-1873 GCA_964403065.1 uncultured Halanaerobiaceae bacterium
AGCAATGACTGTATTGCTGAAATTCATTTTATTGGCATTATAATAGCTATGAATTGCAATCATACCATATAATTGCCTGCCTTAAAGAGTTTATAGCCTTCAGGATTGTTAAGTTAAGTACCTCTGCCGGTATATTTTTCTGCTGACAGCACCGACCTGCCGGTGGGCCACCGGTATATTCAATCGAGGTACTCTGAACAGTGAGGCGCGGCGTCTGTCAAAGATATATCTGAGCCCTGCTAAGTAAACATGAAAGGTAATATTGAATTAAATATTTTTATTGATTTCTTTTGCAGCGAATTAAAATTAGTTAAGATGGACAAAATATTAAACAATCACACCCAGCAGAAAAAGTGTGCTGAGTCCGAGATAAATTGTGACACCAGTAATATCGGTAATAGTAGTCAAAAACGGTCCAGTCATCATCGCAGGGTCTTTGCCCAGTTTTTTAATGAGAAAAGGTAAAGTGCCTCCTACTATTCCGGCTACAAGAACGTTGGTCGCTAGAGCTATTCCTGCAACTATGCCAAGAAGCGGAATACCTTCCAAAAAATAGGCTAACAGAGCGAAAATAACCCCCAAAGCCAGACCATTAAATATACCTATAATCACTTCTTTGCGCAAAGCCTGCCAGATATTTCCCAGCTGAACTTCTCCTAAGGCAATACTACGAATAGATACGGAGAGAGCCTGTATACCAACATTACCTCCCATATCAGTTATCATGGGTAGAAAAGCAGCTAAAATTGCTATTTGAGCGATGGTTTCTTCAAAACTGCTAATTATTGCTACAGCACCCAGGTTTAAAAACACATTACCTGCCATCCAGGGCAGCCGCATCTTAATTGCTTCCCGAGGACGCGTAAAGAAACTTTCTTCCCCGGTGGTACCTGAAATAGAAACAAAATCATCAGCCAGCTCTGCAGAAAGTTCATCAATGGCAGTATCCAGTGTTAATACTCCTAGCAACTGGTCACTGGTATTAACCACGGGCAGCAAATTAAAACGTCGATATTTCATAGTACGAGCAGCTTCCTCGACTGGTTCATCCGAGCGGGCAACATGTAAGTCAGTGTGCATTATATTTTTTACTAATTCGCTTCGGTCAACAAAACTTAATTCCTGGGCGGAAATAACCCCCAATAATTTGTCTTTTTCATTGGTTATGTAAATATAGTTAGTATTTTTAATTTGACGACGGGCTCGCCGCAATTTTTGCAGGGCCTCATCAACAGTAATATTCAAGTTAACGGCAATGTACTCTGTTTCCATATGGCCGCCAGCACTGCTAGGATCATATTCTATCAATTCGTCTACTTCTTTTCTTTTGGAAGAAGGAATTTTATCTATCAGATCCTCTTTTTTCTCCGGAGAAATGTGTCCTATAATATCGGTTAATTCATCACTATCCAAATTGGAAACCAGTTTTTTCTTTTCTGAACTTGATAAATCATCCCAAATATTGACAGTGATTTCCTCAGGAAGCCAGGCCACTATTTGAGCTGTTCGAGTCCAGCCTAATTCGCGGAAAAAAGGAGCAATTTTTTGCGGTGAAAGGTTTAAAATCATATCTCGTATTCGTTGGTTGGAAAGATGCTGAGATATTTCAGCGGCAGCACTGAAATTATCCTCCTGAACTTTTTCTTCAAAAATTGCTCTCTTCTCTTCCAGATCCATGCTGTCATAAAGTGTTTTATCTTTTTCACTCATTTAAATCACCTCCAAATATGAACTATTATTTGCAAAGATTATATCATAAGATCTAAATCATGTTAATAGAAGTCACTTTTAATTTGATCATCACTTTCAAAAACTTTCTCTCAGTTCCGGCCTTTTCTTCCACCAGATCATCTATACCTTCACTCATATCTGG
>CAYOFJ010000088.1:1973-7896 GCA_964403065.1 uncultured Halanaerobiaceae bacterium
GCAACCTCTATTTTATCAGTATGTAAAGTTTCCAGTGGTTCTATACCTGCTTTATTTTCATCCACCACCAGCTGCCAGGTCTTTTCCTCTTCTAATTCCACTGCAGTCAGATCAGTTCTGCTATTGTAGATTACAATTATCTCCTGCCAGCTATCTCCACCTGCGTGGGGACTCAGTTTAAAACTCACCACACCGTCTGGCGCAGCAAGAAATGAAAGATATTTTTTAATCTCTGCTGCTGTTTTCAGTCTGAAAGCTGGATGCTCCCGCCTGAGTTCGATAAGACCTTTAATATATTTATATGTATCATAATATTCTGTTTTGCGGTCCCATTTGAGAGCGTTAATTTCGTCCCCCGACTGGTAAGAATTATGATCACCATATTTTGTGCGTAAAAACTCGGCCCCTCCATACATAAAAGCCACTCCCTGGGCTGTAAACAGGATGGCATGAGCAAATCTATGATAGCGAATCAATTGATCTTCTTCACATTCAGGACAGGTTCTTTTCAGTTTATCCCATAAAGTCAAATTATCATGACAGCTGACATAATTGATTGTCTCTCCCGGCTCATCCGTCATTCCCATAAGTTCTTCCTGATAGGGAATATGACCCACAACACCTTTTTTTATCTCATGTTCAAACTCGCTTTTGCCGGTAACAAACCCGGGAACTGGACCATCATTATCACCTTTTATAGCTTCCCGGAATTCATCATTAAATACTCCTATTCTTTTCCCGCGCTGAGCCCCTTTGACCATCAATCTATTTTTATCCAGATTGGGGGGCAGAGCATACCACGGTTCACCATAAACCAGAATAGAATCATCAATTTCATCCAATCGACTTCTGATTTTTAACATGGTTTCCCGGTCTATAAGCCCCATCAGATCAAAACGAAAACCATCCAGATGATACTCTTCCGCCCAGTAAGTTACTGACTGAATTATAAAATCTCTAACCTTATCTCTTTCAGTAGCCAGCTCGTTTCCCACCCCCGAACCATTGGCCATTTCATCGGCATTTTCCCACCGATAAAAATAATCCGGGGCCAGCAAATTAAGTGGAGAATGTTTTGTGTGGTAAGTGTGATTATATACAACATCCATAATGACCCCAATACCCCGGTTATGCAGGGCCATGATCAGTTTTTTTAGCTCGACTATGCGTGACAGATCCGAAGGGTCAGTGGCATAAGATCCCTGCGGAGAATTATAACAATATGGATCATAACCCCAGTTATAATCATAGGGATCAGTGTCGTCTACACTGGCAAAATCATAAATGGGCAGCAGCTGCACATGAGTCACACCCAAATTTTTCAGGTGATCCAGTCCAGTGCTTAAATCGGCTTCATTTGTAGTACCTTCCTCGGTAAAAGCAAGATATTTGCCTTTGTTTTTCATCCCCGACTGAGCATGACTGCTGAAATCACGCACATGAACTTCGTAAATTACTGAATCCACAGCTTTTCTATTCTTAGGTCGGCTATCGTTCTGCCAGCCCGGAGGATCAGTCCTTGCAGTATCCACAATTATAGATCGTTTGCTGTTGGTACCCACGGCTTTAGCCCAGGGATCAACGGTTTTATATATTTCATCTCCCCGTTTAATCTCCAGCCAGTAATATAAGCCGTGTAGATCCCCCAGCAGCTTAAAATGCCAGTATTCCTCCTCGACGGGGTAAAGATGTAGCGTTTTGATGGGGGAAGATTTCTCATCGGCTGCCAGCTTTACTTTAACTGCTTCGGCATCTTTGACCCAAAAGTGGAAATGAGTTGCTTCAGTCGTGCAATGAACACCCAAATTTTCTTTAGATTCAATACTCTCATTCAAAGAAATATAAATTCCTCCCTGATGAAATTTCCAATTTATTACAGATAGATATTTTACTAATGCTTTTTTTTATTATATAATTAAACAAGATATTAGTAAATATTTTTGATCGATTAATTCAAAATTTACCGGAAAAATTTATTATTCGAGGTGAGTACATTTTATGAGAAATGAAGTTTTCGAGAAAATCGGAGATCTACCCCGTGTCGCTTATTTCTGTATGGAATACGGTCTGCATGAGGATTTTCGCATCTATTCCGGAGGGCTGGGAGTGCTGGCTGGAGATATAATGAAGGCTGCCCGTGAACAGGATTTACCAATTGTAGGCATAGGTATAATGTGGAGCAAAGGTTATACCAAACAGCTTATAGACGATTATGGCAGACCATATGACAACTTTGCACCGGAAGAAAAAAATTACCAGCACGTTGAGGATACCGGCAAAACTATTAATGTGACTGTTGATAACGATGAAATCACCTGTAAAATATGGAAAGTTGAAAAATTTGCTAACAACCCCATATATCTGTTAGATGCCAATTTGAAAGAAAATGGAGATAAAAGATGGATAACGGAAAGATTATATATTGGTTCTTCTCAGGAAAGGATAGCCCAGGAAATAGTTCTGGGCATCGGAGGTATTAAAGCATTAAGAGAGCTGGACATCGATGTTGATATCTATCATTTTAACGAAGGCCATGCCGCCCTGGCAGGCACCGAACTTATAAAAGAATGCATGGAGGAAGAGGAAGAATTTGAAGAAGCCTGGGAAAAGGTTAGAGATAAAATAGTTTTTACCACTCATACCCCGGTAAAAGAGGGTAATGAATCTCACCCCATCGACAATTTGCGAAAAATGGGAGCTTTTAATGGACTCACTCAGGAGCAGATGGAAAGAATTGGAGGCAACCCCTTCAATATGACGGTAGCAGGTTTGAGATTATCTTCCCGGGCTAATGGTGTTGCCCGTTTACACGGCATAACAGCGAGAGATATGTGGGAAGATGTTGATAATAAGGCTCCTATTATGTCAATAACTAATGGTGTTCATCATGACAGCTGGGTAGATGAACGCATGTATGAGGCCTTATTTGACAAAGAGAAAGTTTTTCAACTGCATCAGGAAAACAAACAGAAATTGCTGGAATTTATTGCCGAGGAAAATAACCAGCATCTGGCTAAAGATCAGCTGTTAATTGGTTTTGCCCGTCGAGCAGCCAGTTACAAAAGACCGGATATGATCTTCTGGGATATGGATACTGTCAGACCACTGCTGGAAGATGACAAAATACAGCTGGTTTTTTCGGGGAAAGCTCATCCCGAAGATAACATAGGCAAAGATATTATAACCAATATAGTCAAGCTCTCCAAGAGATACCCCCAAAATGTCGCTTTTCTGGAAGATTACAATATAAAAATCGGTCGTTTATTGACCCGGGGTTGTGATGTCTGGTTAAATAATCCCCGCCGCCCTCTGGAAGCAAGTGGGACTTCTGGCATGAAAGCTGCCATGAATGGGGTTTTAAATTTAAGCACTTTAGACGGCTGGTGGGCGGAAGCCTGTCAGCATGGAATTAACGGCTGGCAGTTTGGAGACGCTTATGTTGGTGAGGGTCAGGATGAACATGATCTGCATGCTCTGTATGATGTGTTGGGCAATCAGGTAATCCCCACTTATTATGAAAATAAAGAACGCTGGTTGATGATGATGCAGTATAGTCTTAAAACCACCCATGAAAGATTTTCGGCCCGCAGAATGATGGAAGATTATTATCAGATGCTCTACAAAATATAATGTAAATGGGTGATTTATGACTTTTGATTTAAGTTTAATATTTTTATCCATATCAGTTGGTCGAATCTTATTTTAGGTCATCTTTATAATTAATATTTTTGGAAGGTATAAGACTCTGATCACAGGAAATTTTACCTATGATTTGGTTTGGTTTTCGGTCAAAAATAGCGTTTACCTCGCAAAATCTTATCCATGAACTTACTCTAAGCCCGGCACTTCATGTGCCGGGGCTTATTTTTTGACCAGGGAACTGACCTGGGCCTGGAAAAATTTCCAGTATCTCATACTTGTATAGCTTCCAATGTTTTAATCAATTATCTCAGGTGCTGACTGCTCCTCATGACGATTCACTTTAAACGAGCATTTCTTCCTGAAGTTGGGATTTCTTCTCCGGCCCATTCAGATAATTTACCAGCTCCAGAGCAAATTCCAGAGCTGTTCCCGGCCCCCGGGAAGTTATAAGATTGTCATCCTGCACAACTCTTTGCTCTCTATAATCCAGCCCCGTAAATCTCTCTGCAAACCCGGGATAACTGGTAAAAACCCTGCCCTCTAAAATATCAGCATCCAGTAATACCAGGGGAGCCGCACATATGGCGCCAATTAATCGGTCCGTGGCATCAAATTCCTTCACCAGCTGAATTATATTGGAATTTCTCTTTAAATTATCTGTGCCTGGCATACCGCCGGGTAAAATTAAGGCGTCAAAAACTTTGCTGTTAACATTCTTTAGCCTCTGCTCAGCCTGAATTTTAATTCTATGAGCTCCTACTACTTTTGTCCCGCCCAGACCGGCAGTTGTGACATCATTATCTGCTCTTCTGAGGGTATCAATTATGGTGGAAGCTTCAATTTCTTCGAATCCCCGTGCTAAAGGAACAATAACCTTAGCCATGCTCTCAGCCCCTCTCTTTTACGATTTCTTGCAGAACATCAGCAAATAAATTAAGATCATCTTCACTATACAGCACAAACTTTATCAAGCTAACTTTTTCTAAATCAGCCATATTTTCCGTGATCGTTTGCAGTGCTACCCTGGCCGCAGCTTCTTTGGGATAACCAAATGCCCCCGTAGATAGTGCGGGAAAAGCTAATGACTTCAGTTCATTTTCTTCCGCCAGTCGCAAGGCCTCTTTATAACATCTGGCCAGGAGTTTATCCTCCGGTTTATCTCTTCCATATACAGGCCCCAAACAATGTATGACATGAGAATTAGGCAGTTCATGACCACCAGTTATTACTGCCTCTCCTGGCTCAATCGGGGCATACTCCTTAGCTTCTCTGGCCAGACCAGGACCTGCTGCAGAATGAATGGCACCTGCTACTCCTCCCCCCGTTTCCAGTCTGGCATTGGCGGCATTAACCACAGCATCAACATCGGGCTGCTGAGAAATATCTCCTTTTTCCAGCACCAACTCACAGTTTTCTTTAACAAAATTTTTAATAATATACACCCCCTGCAGATTTTAAATGAATATTTAACTACATTTCCCGTACAAAAAAGGATTTATACTGAAGAAATAGAATTATGGTTAACAACACAAAATAAAGTTTAAAGGAGGCAAAATCTTGATTTCCAATTGCATTCACAAACGAAAAATTTCAGTAATAGCTCTGACAGTTTTGTTTTTCTTTACTTTTTCCTTTTCCGTATCAGCTTTACCTGCGGCCGAAGTGACCTCAGGAAGCGGCCATCTTTCCGCTCAGCTGGTTTTTGGAACAGATAATGGTGATGGATTTAATATTGGAGGCCAGTATGGAATCTGGCAGGAACTGGCTCTTTTTGGTGAAACCGGTGATCCTTATACCCGCCTGGGAGGTAAATATCAGTTTCATGAAAATTTTGCTGCTGGTGGCGGTTATATATTAGATGAATCGATTTTTCTGGGCCTTTCCACTCAATATAATATCTGGGAAGATTTAGATGCTGTGGGAGAACTGAATCTGGCTGTTTCTCCCGACGATGAAAGTCTGTCTGTATTTTATGATGTGGGAGTGCAGTATGACCTGCCCGAGAATATAGATCTGCGCATTTCCCTGACCGATTTGTTATATGATGACCAGGGTATCAGGACAAAAATAGGTTTCGGCTTTAATTTCTAAACAGGACAAAAATGGATGCTGAAAATTTAACTAAAACCCGAATGATCTTTTTGCGCCAGTTTATTCTGTAAGATTTTTATTTCCCGATTGTAAAGAGGGTGTCTTTTATCCTCAATTCTGGTTAAACTTTCTTTAACCAAATCCTGAAATTCAGATATATCAACCTGCTGAAGAGCCCTCAGAGAATAAT
>CAYOFJ010000089.1:0-7862 GCA_964403065.1 uncultured Halanaerobiaceae bacterium
ATCAAAGGGTAAAGAGTGGTAGATAGTCACAAAACATATCAAATCTCCTGACTACCTACCACTCTTTACCATTACTGTTGATTTAATTATAAAAAGAAAAATCTCGCAAATTATTTCATCTACATAATATAATTTATGTTAAGTTTATTTCTCGCTGGAAACCAAAAATTTAATATACAAATTTCTACTCCTGGGCCCGTCAAATTCACAGAAAAATACTCCCTGCCAGGTTCCTAAAACCATTTTCCCATTCTCAACTGGTACCAGCTGGTCACACCCTACAATACTACTTTTTATATGAGCCGGTGAATTACCCTCACGGTGTGAATAATTTCCTTCAAAGGGAACAATTTCGTTTAATTGTCCAATTATATCTTTTTTAACGGATGTATCATGGGTCTCATTTATAGTTATACCAGCAGTAGTATGAGGAACCATTAATAATAAAGCTCCTTCATTAAAATCATGTCCAGAAATAACTTTATTTATCTTAGAAGTGATATCTATAAATTCGCATTTATTTCCGGTTTTTATGGTGAGTTTTTCCACGTTTTTCTCCCCCAATGATTTGAAATTTAAAAATGAGTTTAAATCGTAAGTAAATAACCAAGTTCTTCTGCTGTAAAGGCAAGCAATTTTCCTGTGCTATTCATTGCTTCTTCCAGACTCAAAGGTCTATTGGCAAGACTTAATAAAGAAGTAATACCGTTTTTGTGCAGCTCATTTTTATCATCAGCTGAAATACTTCCAGCTATAACTACCAGGGGTATTTCCGCTCTTGAAGTTCTTTCTGCCACTCCACCTATAACTTTCCCATAAAGACTCTGGCTATCACAGCTGCCTTCACCAGATATTACCAGATCAAAATCCTCTAATAGCTCACTAAAATCCAAATAGCTCAAAATCATATCAATTCCAGAACGAAGTTCAGCATTTAAAAATGCCTTCAACCCGCCACCCAGGCCCCCAGCTGCTCCAGCTCCGGGGATATTACTGATTTTAATATTTAAATCAGTCTCAACCACGCGGGCAAAATTTTCAAGTCCTGAATCAAGACTTTTTACCTGATCTTCATCAGCACCTTTTTGAGGAGAATATACATAAGCTGCTCCCTTCTCCCCATACAAAGGATTATCAACATCACAGGCAACTTCTATTTCTGCTTCTTTAACCTCCTGACAAAGACCAGATAAATCTATAGAATCCAGTTCTGACAGATTGTCACCACAGCCTTTCAGCTCTCTACCACACTCGTCAAAAAACTTTATGCCGAGAGCCCTGGCCATTCCCATGCCCCCGTCGTTAGTAGCGCTTCCTCCAATTCCCAGCAATATTTTATCTGCACCCTTTTGTAAAGCATGTTTTATCAACTCACCGGTGCCATATGTAGTCGTTTTGCCAGGATCTCTTTCATCTTCCTGCAGCAGTGGTAGACCGGAAGCTGCCGCCATCTCAATCACAGCTGTAAGTTCATCACCCTCATCCAATAAACCATATTCAGCTAAAATTGATCTTCCCAAAGGATCACTAACCTCAGTTTCTATTTTTTCTCCTGACACAGATTCTACCAGACAGTCAACTGTCCCTTCCCCTCCATCAGCCAGGGGAAGTTCACGAAATAAAAAATCATTGCTAGCTTTCTTCAAACCATTCTTTATCGCCCGAGCAGCTTCCGGAGCAGAAAGCGCACCTTTATAAGAATCCGGACAAATTAATACTTTCATTGTTCTATTCCTCTCTGCTTTCAGGCCTCATAGTGGGGAACAAAATTACCTCTCTGATAGAACTGGAATCAGTCAAAAGCATGACCAGTCTATCCACCCCTATACCTAAACCTCCAGTTGGAGGCATTCCATATTCTAAAGCTCTTATATAATCTTCATCCATCATATGAGCTTCTTCATCCCCTTCTTCTCTGCGAGAAACCTGCTCCTCAAATCTACGACGCTGTTCAACAGGGTCATTTAGTTCCGTAAAAGCATTCCCTATTTCACGCCCACATATGAAAGGTTCAAAACGATAGGTGAGATTATGATTATTCTCTTTGCGACGGGCCAGGGGAGAAACTTCAATGGGATAATCTTTAATAAAAACAGGTTGTATGAGTTCTTCTTCAACTCTTTCTTCAAATATAAAATGAATTATCTCACCAATACTTAAATCGTCTTCCGGCTCCAATCCTAAATTATCGGCCGCTTTGTAAGCTTTATCAACAGAATCTATTTCCCCAAAGTCTATACCAGTGTATTCCTCTATAGCTTCAATCATGGTCATTCTCTGCCAGGGAGTAGAAAGATCTATTTCCTGCCCCTCATATTCTATAGTGGTGGTGTCTAAAATTTCTTGAGAAATATGCTCAACTAGTTCTTCGGTAAGTTCCATCATATCATGATAATCCGCATAAGCTTCATACAGTTCCATCATGGTAAACTCAGGATTATGTTTATAAGACATACCTTCATTGCGGAAATTTCTGTTTATTTCAAATACTTTTTCCATGCCGCCAACAATTAATCGTTTGAGATAGAGCTCCGGTGCTATCCGTAAATACAAATCCATATCCAGAGCATTATGATGTGTCACAAAAGGTCTGGCGTTAGCCCCTCCTACAATAGGATGCATCATGGGGGTTTCTACCTCTAAAAAACCTTTATCTTCCAAATAATTCCGCATAGACCTAATTATTTTGCTCCTCTTAACAAAAGTATCTTTAACTTCGGGATTAACTATAAGATCAAGATAACGACGGCGGTATCTAAGATCCTTGTCCTTCAAACCATGAAATTTTTCCGGTAAAGGCCGAAGGGATTTTGTTAATAACTCAAATTCTTTAACTTTTACGGTTACTTCTCCCCGGTTTGTTTTAAATACTTCACCTTTAACCCCTATTATATCTCCAATATCAAGATCTTGAAAAAATTCATAATTTTTTTCTCCCAGGATATCATATTTAAGATATAATTGTATTTTGCCGCTAAAATCCTGCAAATCAGCAAAGCTAGCTTTCCCATGACTTCTAAAAGCCATCATTCTCCCGGCAATAGACACTTCTTCAGCTTGAAAATTGGAAAAATTCTCTTTGATTTCTTGCGCTTTATTTTCAGGAGAATATTTTTTGGCATATGGAGTTTTATCATTATCCCGTAATTCCTGCAAATGCTTTCTTCTTTCAGCTCTTAATTTGTGCAGATCTTCATCATTAAAATCTTCTGTCATAAAATTTCCCACCTTTTTTGACTCAAATATTTATTTAAATCCAAAAAAAATTATTCAGCATCTATTGATAAAATTTTATATTTAGTTTCCCCCTGAGGAGTTTCAACTTCGACTTCCTCACCAATACTTTTATCAATCACTGCACTGCCGATCGGTGATTCATTAGAAATTTTATTATTTAAGGGATCAGCTTGAGCACTTCCGACCAGGGTGTAAGTATAAACCTCTTCAGTGTCCAGCTGTTTTAATTCGACAGTATTACCTAAATTTACACTATGATTGTCAATTTCATCCTTTTTCACCACTCGGGCATTTTCCAGCATATTTTCCAACTTTTTGATTCTACCCTCTACAAAAGCCTGCTCATTCTTTGCTTCATCATATTCAGCATTCTCACTAATATCCCCGTAATCCCGGGCAATTTTTATCTTTTCTGCTACCTCTTTCCTTTTAACCTCTTTTAAATGCTTTAATTCATCTTTCAATTCTTCATAACCATCTTCTGTTAATAAAACTTCTTCATTTGATGACATATTTATACTCCTCTTTTTTTAGTTTTATTTGTTGTGCTTAAATATCATTTGCAAAAGTATTTGCAAAGAATTTTCAGATTTTAATAATCTACAATTGCTTTTTATTATAAATTAAGACTTCTGCCTTGTCAAGAGACATAATCAAAAATTATTTTTTATTTTCTCTAAATAATCATTTAGCTCTTTTATAACTTCTTCGCGCTTTCCGATATGATTTATTTTTTCCTTTATTTCCGTACAATAAGGAAGACCCTTGAGATACCAGGAAATATGTTTTCTCATAAGGGGAACGGCTCTGCTTTCCCCATAATAATCTACCGCTCTGTCAAGATGTTCCAGTGCTTGATTTATTTTCTCCTCCACTTCAGGATCAGGCAGTTTTTCTCCCTGTTCCAGTCTAGATCTAGTTTTTTTAATGAGCCAGGGATTCCCCTGAATCCCCCGGGCTAATAACACAGCATCACAATTAGTTTCTGCCAGCATTCTTTCTGCTGCTTCTGCTGAAAAAACATCTCCGCTGCCAGCAACAGGAATATCTAATCTTTTTACAGTTTCGGCAATAACCTTCCAGTCAGCCTCCCCTTCATAATAATCCTCTCTACTGCGAGCATGTATAGCCACACCCTTAAGTCCCGCAGACTGCAATTTTTCCCCGAGCTTTACACAGGTTTTTTCATCTGTTTTCCATCCTTTTCTCATTTTGGCTGTTATAGGCAGAGAACAAAACTTATTCACTTTTTCCACAATTTCCACAGCAAGTTCAGGATTTTGTAAAAGAGCTGCTCCCGCCCCTGTTTTTGTAACCTTAGGAGCCGGACAACACATATTAATATCAATTAAATCAGGGGAGAATATTTCTTCAACCATTGAAGCTGCTCTGGCCATATATTCTGGCTCAGAGCCAAATAATTGCACTCCAATTTTCCCTCCATTACGTGAAAAATCCAGCAACTTTTCTGTTCGCCTATTACCCTGAATCAAGCCCTGACTGCTTACCATTTCAGTAAAACACAACTCAGCCCCATATTCCCTTAAAATCTGTCTAAAGGGGAAATCTGTGACACCTGCCATTGGAGCAATTATCACAGGTGTATTTATCTTAAGTTCTCCCACAGAAACCAAATTTATCACCTGCTCACCTAATTTTGTGCTATATTTACATCCACATCTCCGGCTTTGATCGTTTTTTCTCCTTTTTTAGTATCTAATATTAACTCCCCCCGAGGAGAAATATCCTGGACTTTACCGCTATAAGTTTGACTGCCAGTGTTAACCTGTATAACTTTGCCGGTAATATTTAAACTATCCATCCATTTTTTGCGTATTTCTTCAGTCTCATCATTTTCATCCAATCTTCGATGATAATTTGCCAGTCTTTTCAAAATATCAACAAGAAAAAAGCTCAAATCTGGGGAGGTGTTCTTCTCTAATAACATTGATGTGGCTTTACATTGCAAATCCTCTGGAAAAGAACAAATATGAGTATTAACTCCAATGCCCAGAACAACATTTCTTTTTTTCGAGTTATTTGGGGAAAATGTAATCAACTTACTCAAAATACCAGCCACTTTTTTGTTTCCCAATAATATATCATTAGGCCATTTAATTTCGGCATTGTAATTTAAAGAAACAAGACTTTCCCTAATAGCAAGAGCCGAAATAATTGTGTATAAATATAACTTTTGAACATTAACTTTAGGTTTTAGTAATAACGAGAAATACAAACCTGCTTTTTTAGGAGAATACCACTGGCGATTTTTTCTACCGCGGCCGGCAGTTTGTTCCCCTGCCAACAGCAAAAAAGGTGGTTCAACCCGGTTTTCATAAGCCCATTCTTTTAATATTTCATTTGTGGAGCCCACACTGTTTTCAAATTGAATATTAAGTTCTCCCCAGTTTTTTTTCAGTTCAGTCTTTATATAATCTATATTTTCATCTAAATCATATTCTGACATTTTCTATTCCTCACTAGTTTAGAAACAATTTTTTAACCTTGATTTGAAATATAAAATCAAATTGACTTGCCTAAATTATTATAATATAATTTTAAGTGTGAAGCAACAAATTAAACAAAATAGATAGTACAAAACTCTTTTTAAATCTTGCTCAGTGGAAGGTGGTGAAAAATGAAATCTCTTTTACACAGTCAAACATTTAAAATCATTGGTTTTCTAATTGCAGCAGTTTTTTTAACAGCAGGTTCTATCAGCGCTCAGGAAAATATTGAAAGTTTCAGCCAAAATTTTATAGCAGATATTGCTGATGACGTCGAAGAAGGTGTAGTTATGATCGATACCGAACGAGAAGTGGAAATGATGGGACACAGTCCTTTTGACATGGAAGATGATTTGTTTAGGTTTTTCTTTCCCGATGAATTTAGAGATTTTGATGAAGAAGATCCCCCAACCCGTGAAGGTATAGGCAGCGGGTTTATAGTTACCGAAGAAGGACATATTGTCACCAATGAACATGTGGTTGCTGATGCAGATGAAATTAAAGTCACTATTAAAGGTTATGAAGAACAGAAAGAAGCTGAAGTTCTGTGGTCAGATCATGGCCTGGATCTGGCAATAATAAAAGTTGAAACCGAAGAAAATCTAGAACCTATTCCCCTGGGAGATTCTGATCAAATACGACAGGGAGATTGGGCAGTAGCAATTGGTAATCCTGTTGGTTTTGAATACACAGTCACTTTCGGAGTTGTTAGTGCTCTGGAAAGACCAATCGAAGTTCCCACACCTGAAGGTCAGATAAGGCGTTATAGAAATCTGATTCAAACAGATGCTGCAATTAATCCCGGTAACAGTGGCGGCCCCCTGGTAAATATTGAAGGAGAAGTAATTGGTATAAATACAGCAGTAGCTACCAGAGCTCAGGGAATAGGATTTGCCATTCCCATAAATGAAGTCAAATTTGCTCTGGAAGATATTGAAGAATACGGTGAAGTAAGAATACCCTGGCTCGGGGTATATTATCGGGAAGTTACTCCAGATATTCAACAACATTTTGATCTGGAAAAAGACACCGGTATAATTATATTGGATGTTGTAGAAGGCAGTCCCGCTGATCAGGCTGGCCTGCAGCCTTATGATGTAATTACAGAACTTGATCGAGAACAGGTTGAAACTATAGATGATTTTGCCGGAATGATAAGGGAAAGAGAAGTCGGAGATGAAATTATGCTGAGAATAATTCGAGACGGAGTTCCAGAGCTCATTGTTGCCGAGCTTTCCCAACAACCAGAAGACCTGTAAAATACAGCACTTAACCATAGTACTCCACTTACAATAACTCCATATTATAAATAATATTGAGAGATAATTTAAAAAATGCTTAACAATTTCAACAGGTATATAAACAATATATAAACTGCAAAATCCCCCGCAGCTAGAAACTTGCGGGGGATTTGTTAGTTTAACAAAATTTTCTCATTTCCTGGATGCCTGCGCTAACCTCGTGGGGCTGGTTTACAGTGTTCGGGAATTTTAATTAAATCATAATTTAACAGCATAGAACTAATATAGGCATAAAGAGGAATCATACCGGCCTGTGAAATAATTCTGGCTGGCACTGATGCCACAAATGGTATACCGAATAAAGAATTTAGAAAGTAAGGCACCATTATTACTGCTGTTAAAATCTGGGCCAATCCTATCGAAATCAAAATTTTCTTAAACCCTTTTCTGCCCGAAAATACATAGCAGATTAATAACCCGGGTAAAAAACCGGTCAAAAAAGATGTTAAAGTAAAATGCGGCATATAAGGTCCCATAGGATTGATAAAGAACCCTATAAGGTCGCCCAAAGCACCAACAATACCTCCAGCCAGCGGTCCAAGAGCTATACCGGCGAATACTACGGGCAGACCTCCCAGACCAATTCTGATTCCTTCTACACCACCCAGAGCAATTCTAATACTTAAAAGCCTGGTAAAAATTATACTTAACGCTATCAAAATCGAAGCATAAACAAGTTTATGGGTGGAAAATTTCATATGAGCCTGTACACCCCCTTTCTCTCTGGACCATGGCAGATAACCCTGGCACCAAAGAGAAAGGCTCTTTGGCAACAGCGGACGCAATGACTGTACCGCAGCCTTCTGGCGTTTCGTTT
>CAYOFJ010000090.1:0-7838 GCA_964403065.1 uncultured Halanaerobiaceae bacterium
GCTTATTTTTAGCAGCGGTAATAACAAATTTCCAGCCTGCTTTTAATTTCCTGTTATATGCTGCTGCCTACCTGACTATTGGACATAAAGTGCTTTATAGAACTTTTACAAATATAATTCAGGGCAAAATATTCGATGAAAACTTTCTCATGACTATAGCCACTCTGGGCGCTTTTGGCATTGGTGAATATCCAGAAGGTGTAGCAGTTATGCTTTTTTACGAAATCGGAGAAACTGTGAAAGATGCCGCCGTCAATAAATCGCGGCGCTCCATCAAAGCTCTGCTGGATATAAAACCAGAGTATGCAAACTTAAAACAAAACGGAAGTATAAAAACTGTAAATCCTGAAGAAGTAAACCCGGGAGATGAAATCGTAATAAAACCAGGAGAAAAAATACCGCTGGATGGTGAAGTCATAAAGGGAAATTCTATGGTAAATAGTTCGGCTTTAACGGGGGAATCTGTTCCCGAAAGAAAAAAACCCGGAGATGAAATTTTAAGTGGCTCTATAAATACAAACGGCCTCTTAACTGTTAAAGTCACGGAAAGTTTTGCCAATTCAACCGTCAACAAAATTCTTGATCTGGTAGAAAATGCCGCCAGCAAAAAAGCCAGGACCGAAAGATTTATTACCAAATTCGCCAGTTACTATACTCCAGCTGTGGTTATTGCAGCGGCCTCGCTTGCTATATTTCCTCCCCTTTTACTGGAGGGAGCAGCTTTAAATACCTGGATATATAGAGCTCTGATATTTCTAGTTATATCCTGCCCCTGTGCTTTAGTTATTTCTATCCCCCTGGGGTTTTTTGGAGGAATCGGCTCAGCTTCACGCCGGGGAATTTTAGTCAAAGGGGCCAATTATCTGGAAGCACTCAATAATGTTTCCACCCTAATTCTGGATAAGACCGGAACAATAACCGAAGGTATTTTTGCTGTAACCGCAATCCAACCAGCTGACAGCTGGACGAAAACAGAATTACTGGAGCTGGCAGTAAAAGCTGAAAAAAATTCCAATCATCCCATAGCTGAAGCTATTAAAAAGGCCCACTCAACAACTAATCTGAATGTTAATTCGGCAAATATTGAACAGGAAGAAATAGAGGAATACAGAGAAATTCCCGGACGAGGTGTAAAGGTCCGCATACAGGGAAAAGAAATTCTGGCGGGCAATGCAAAATTAATGGAAGAGAAAAACATCGATTATAAACAATACAATGGTGAAAAAACAATAGTCTACTTAGCCTGCAATGGTAAATATGCAGGTAGAATTCAAATTTCTGACAAATTAAAAGAAGATAGTATCCAGGCTATAAAAAATCTTACTGACCTGAATAAAAAAATTGTTATGTTGACAGGCGACAGAAAAGAAGTGGCTGAAAATATCGCTGCTAAGACCAAAATAGATAATTATTATTCTGAACTTTTGCCCGATGAGAAAGTAAATTATGTAGAAAAATTTCTCCAAAATAAAAATAGCTCAAAAGAAAAATTAGCATTTGTGGGAGATGGCATTAATGATGCTCCAGTTCTAGCAAGGTCGGATATTGGCATAGCCATGGGGGGACTGGGCTCAGATGCTGCTGTAGAAGCAGCCGATATAGTTCTAATGAACGACAAACTTTCAGATGTTGTAGAATCAATCAATGTTGCCAAAAAGACCAAAAGTATTGTGGTCCAAAACATCGTTATGGCTTTAGGAGTCAAGGCTATATTTTTAATCCTGGGAGCTCTGGGAATAGCTACCATGTGGGGCGCTGTATTTGCAGATGTTGGTGTGGCACTGCTGGCGGTATTAAATGCTGTAAGAATAATTGAATAAAAATTACTGCTGTTCAGAAGTTCCGAACATATTTTTTACCCTATCCAGCAGCGACTGGTCTTTAAACTCCTTCATTTCTGATAATTTTTGATCAAGATGATCTGTAAATTCGTAAAGTGTATTGGTTACATCAACAATATCATCCATTTGATTTTTCAATTGTTCATTGCGCTTTTTTAATTGTTCCTGCAGCTCTTCTACTTGATTTTCCAGTTTATCTACCCTCTGCTTCAATTCTTTTTCCATATCAGTTGAGGCGGAGGATTTTTCACCTTCTTTTTCCTCATCTCCATTTTCAGCAATTTCAGCCTGCTCTTTATTCTGTTTTTGCTTCTGACCAATTTTACCACTCTGCTGCTTTCGCTTGTTCTCTTTTATACGCTCCCGAATAATCTCGAGGCCTTCCTCTTCAATGACGGTAACACCTTCTTCTTCACCAACATAGGGCTCAAGCTCTTCTTCCATTCTCTTGAGATATTTGTAAACAGTGGATCTGGCCACATCCAAATCTTCTGCCGCTTCTGCTACTTTTTTCATGTTTCCCCTCCTAAAATATTTAGTATGTATCTGAGCAAAAATCTTCCTTTACTAACTCTTAATAATATTATTTACTAAAAAAAAATAAAATCCTGCAAATTAGTAAAATTTATAGCTGTTTCCGGGATTTTTTATTGAAATATTTAGAAATTTGGTAGTAAAAAAGACGTGTTTTTGGGTTTTTTGGAATAAAAAGGGAAATGAATTGTTTGAGTATATATAATATGCTATAATTAATGTAATAGAATCTATAAATGAAATAATATTTTTCTGCGTGCGTGGTTAATTTGTGATTTTCACTTATTAACCACAGGGGGGAGCGAAAATGACTTATTTTAAAGAATGTCCTGAATGTGGAAACAAATGTTATTCTGCATCATGGCGGGGAAGCTGGGAATGCCCTCATTGTGAAAGAAATCTTGACGATGTAGAAGCTCAATCTATTGCAGAACTGGAAAATAGAGATAACTCTAAAAATCATGCTGAAGAACTTGAATCTACAGAAAAATCCAGCCAGAAAAATACAGAGGTCAATACCCTGGAATAAAATTAATTATTTCGACTGGAAATTTTTAGTCCAAACCAGTTTATATAATTTACATTTACAATTTTATTTTAGTATCTCCTCGATTTCAATTTCTGTAGAATTAGATAAATCAAGATAATCACCTTCAACTTTGACCACAGGAGTAGAAGGGGAGCGAGCACTTACAAAAACCACTTCCCCAATCTTACCATTGTTTAGTTTCACCTTTTCCCTGATAAAGAAATTAGGGATTTTTTCTAAAAATAATTTTTTCAGCCGGGGATCACAATAACCAAAATTTTCCCGTTGAATTTTTTCGATGGCTGTAAAGGGACTGCTTTTTTGCTGATAAATTCTTTCTGAAGTAATAGCATCGAAAGCATCAACTATAGCAATAATTCTACCAAAAAGCGGAATATTATCCCCTGCCAAATTTAAAGGATATCCCGAGCCATTATAATACTCGTGGTGAGTTAATACTCCCAGAGCAGTCTCTTTAGAAATAAATTGAGCTTTATCCACAATATTATATCCATAATAAGAGTGTTCTTTCATAAGTTCATATTCTTCCGGAGAAAGTGAGGCAGGTTTTTGCAGAATTTCTTCCGGTATTTTAGATTTGCCCACATCATGCAGCAGCCCGGCTTTAGTAAGCCTTTCCAGTTTTGCCTGGTTAAAGTCCAGCCAATTACCCATCATATTGCTCAATATACCCACATTAAGTAGATGAGTATAGGTATATTCATCTACTCCTTTCACCATATTTAATAAATCGCTGATTTCCAGCTTTGTGCTTAGATCCATCGCATTTTCGTAGAGTGAATCCAGTATATCTTCATCAATTGCTTCCCTGAATTTTATTTTTTTATACAATAAAGCAGTTCTCTTTATTTCCTCACGGTAAAACTTTTCCTTGCGGGAAAATTCTTTCATATTTTCATCTAATTCTTCCGGCGATTCCTTAAATACCTTTGCCTTTTGATAATCCAGACGTTTTAATCGAGCAATTTTACTGTCAGTTAAAATGGTACCAGCAGGTAAGATTACACCTCCGAAGCGATTTTCAATATCCCTGGCCAGTTTCATGCCTTCTTCTACATTCTCAATTTCTACTGTTTTTTCCTCGCTGCCCCCGCTCATATTCAACCCTCCAAAAAAATCATATTTTTGTTAAAATTATTACATTAGCTGTAAATTAGCAATCTTTTAGCTCCAGTGAAAACAAAATTTAATTGATTACAAAACTCTCATAATTGATATGCCTTAACTCTCCCGGGCTAACAGATATTTTAATCTATTAAGTTTGTTAATTACAGCACTTCAAGCCTCTGTAACCTCTTCCTGGTAAATTAACTTAAATTTCCTAATATCTTCTTTTTCCTCACTACACTCGGGACAGTAATCTGTGGTTTCCCGGGAAGGATTATTGATTTCAGGTTTGTAACGCTGATATTCATCGGAATATTTTATATAAGGTTTGCTAATTTTGACAGAGGTAGTCCTGTCCACCAATTCACCAAAAGTTTCTTTGGCAAAAAAGGTGCAGCAGTTCTGACATTGATAACCCTTAAAATTGCTGTCAGCAAACTTGCTCTCCTCAATTTTTCCCGCATATTTATTATAGTTAAATAACCTGCGAACTCTTCCCCACAAATGAGCTGCCACTTTATACAATTTATTAAACAATATTTGTTTTCCTCCCAGTTGTCAATTACTGAAAGTTCGACCCTTAATCAGGAAAAATTATATTCCTACCTCAGCTTCTAATAAAACTTTAAAGATTATTATGGACATAGGCGCCAGTATTAAACCCTGAATACCCATAACTGTCAAACCAGTAAACAGCCCAAAAATTAGTATAAGAGGATGAACACCTATACTGCGGGCCAGTAGATTGGCCTCAGCAAAAGGACGGAAAAAGGAAATAATGCCGTAAACAATAAGATATATTATGGAGTGTACGGGATTAATAAAAAGACTTATTAAACTTACCGGTATTAATATACCTCCCGGTCCCAAAACGGGAATCAATTCCAGAACTCCTGCTGCTATAGCCAGAATTATGGCATAAGGAAAATCGAGTACTGCCAGGGCAATACCGACCCAGGTAGTTGAATGAATGATTATTATAAGCTGAACTCGCACATAAGTAGAAAGATCCTTAACCATCTTTATTTTATTAGAATCAGAAATATCCAGACGGTTAGAAACTGCTTTAAATATTTTTTCTCTGTCCCGGCTAATAAAAAAGGTAGTTATTATATAAAAAATTATGGAAATTAAAATCCCGGGTAAGTAGCCAGGAAAATCAACAATGGTTCTTATTGCCCGGGTCAATATACTTTCTAACCGCTGATAAAGAATTTCGAAAATACTTTCAATATAGGCCAGTCCTTCCTGGGGCAAAAATTCCAGCAATTCCTCCTGCTGTTGAAGAAAAGCGTCGATCTCACCGGAAATAAGCTGTCTGTACTCCGGCAAAAACTGCATTAGATTGAACATTTCAGAAATTATATTGGAAGCCAGCAGAAATATAAGCAAAAATATGATTAACAAGAAAATTGTCAGAGATATTAAAACAGCTGCCGTACGCGGCATGTAACCGGCAAGAAATTTGACCGGTCGATTAATTATTAATGCTGTCAAAAATGCCAGGAAAAAAGGAGTCAAATTAAATATAAATAAATGTAATACTGTTACTATCAGCAAAAAAATTATAACTCTTAGGGCCAGCTTTTTATAAGAAATATCTAAAGAAAACATAATTATACCTTCCTTATATTTCAACCAGGGAAGATTAACTAATATTATTTTTGAGTTCCTCACTTATAGACATCATTCTCTGCCCTGAAATAAATTCCTGCCTGCAAAGTATTCTTTCTTTGTTGTTTTAAATCAATATAACCAGCAGGCTACTTCCCTCCCCTTCTCCCTCTCTTTTAATTCCGGCTCAGTTTGTGAACATTTTTCCCAGGCATGTTTGCACCGGGGATTAAAACTGCAGCCCGCCGGAGGATTGATCGGACTGGGAACTTCCCCTTCTAAAATCTCCCTTTCTTTTTTCTTGAAATCTTGACCCACCATGTGAATGGAAGAAAAAAGAGCTTGCGTATATGGGTGCAGTGGATCATTAAAAACCTCTTCGGTTTCTCCCATTTCTACTATTTTACCCAGATACATAATTCCTATTCGATTACTAACATATCTAACTACCTGCAAATTATGAGAAATCCAGAGAAAAGTTAGGTTGAATTTCTCCTGTAATTTGTTCATCAGGTTCAATACTGAGGACATAATAGAAACATCCAGGCCTGCAGTTGGTTCATCACAAATAATAAATTCTGGATTTAAAGCCAGAGCTCTGGCAATCCCCACCCTTCTGGCTTCACCGCCGCTAAGCTCATGCGGAAATAATTCAGAATATTTTCGGGAAAGCCCAACCATATCAAGCAATTCCCAAACCCGCTCCAACAAATCAAAGTCTTCATCAACCAAACCGTGAATGTAAAAGGGCTCAGATACAACTTCTTCCACAATAAATCGAGGATTGAGAGAAGAACGGGGATCCTGAAGTATCATCTGAGCGTTTGCTCGAAAATTTTTTAATTCTTTACCCTTAAGATCAGTAATCTGGTTTTCTTTAAATCTTATGGCTCCAGCAGTTGGCTCCACCAGCCGTAAGATTGAACGGGCAACCGTAGTTTTTCCACAGCCACTTTCGCCCACTAAACCCAGGGTTTTACCTTTATCTATATTAAAACTCACATCATCTACTGCCCTGATTTCAATAGGCCCTTTATCCATTAACCTGTGTAAAAACCCGTTTTTTTCATAGAAAAATGTCTTTAAGTTTTCTACCTCAACTATTGGCATTATTCAGCCCCCCTGTACAGAAAACAGGCTACCTGACGTTCCCCGCCAGCTTCATACATTGCCGGCTCACTTTTAGAACATTCTGCAAAAGATTTCTGACAGCGCGGCCGAAAATTACAGCCCTTAGGCTTAGCGCTAATATCAGGCACACTTCCCTCTATCACAGCAAGTCTGTCCTGTTTTTGACCGCCTGGCAGACACTGTAACAGAGCCTCTGTATAAGGATGGAGGGGATGCTGGAAAAGTTTTTGAGTACGACTTAATTCCACAATTTTCCCTGCATACATGACAGCAATTTCATCTGAGATTTCCGATACTACACCTAGATCATGAGTGATATAAAGTATAGAGGTATTAAACTCCTCTACCAGATTTTCCAGCAGTGAAAGTATCTGAGTTTCTATGGTTACATCCAGAGCAGTTGTAGGCTCATCAGCAATCAACAATGATGGATTAGCAATAAAAGCCATAGCCAGCATGACTCTCTGCTTCATCCCCCCGCTGAACTGATGGGGATATTCATTAAATCTATACTCAGCCTCCGAAATACCCACCTTTTCCAGCATCTCTATTGCGCGAGGTTTTAAATTTTTGCGAGAAACCTGTTTTTCCTCACTTTTAAAATACAGAATATCTAAAATTTGCCGTCCAATTTTAAAAACCGGGTTTAAAGCATTTTGTGGGTTTTGCAAAATCATGGCAATTTCTTTTCCGCGAATTTCAGAATTCATTTTACCTTCATCCAGTTCAATAAGTTCATTATCCTTAAAAATTATCTCCCCATCACAGATATTGGCAGCCTGTGGCAGTAATTTAAGAATAGTTTTCCCCAGAGTTGATTTCCCACAACCGCTTTCCCCTACCAGACCAAAAATTTCTCCCTTCTGAATTTTAAAACTCACATCCTCAACAGCATGTGAATGTTGATCCTGGGTAAAATATTCTACACATAAATTTTTTATCTGCAGCAGTCCAGAACTCATTTTTTCTCTCCTTCTCGAGTAGTTCTGGGATTTAAAGCAACACGTAGGCTTTCTGCAAAAAGAGAAAATCCCAGCATGGTGATAATTATAGCCATAGCA
>CAYOFJ010000091.1:0-7665 GCA_964403065.1 uncultured Halanaerobiaceae bacterium
TTCTTTCCAGAGATTGTTTTAAAGCTTCTATAGATCCCTGCACATCAGCTTTAATAATTAAACTTAATTCGTGAACCTCACCATCCTGTACCTGTTCATAAAAATCTTCCAGAGTGACTCCAGTATCTGCCTGTCTTCTAATTTCCTGTTCTTCCTCTTTTCTATTTTCGGCAACCTCTCTTGCTCTTTTTTCATCTGCGAGCACCTGCAGAAAATCACCAGCTTCAGGCACATCTGAAAAACCCAAAATCTCTACAGGATTGGAAGGTTTCGCCTTTTCAACCCTATTACCATGTTCATCTATCATAGCTCTAACTCTTCCACAGGCCGAACCGGCCAAAATAGCATCTCCAACCTCAAGGGTGCCATTTTTAATCAGTACTGTAGCTACCGGTCCGCGACCTTTATCCAGTTCTGCTTCAATCACCACACCTTCAGCCGGACGATGAGGATTAGCCATAATCTCTTCTATTTCTGCCTGCAGCAAGATCATTTCTAATAATTCATCAATATTTTCCCCCTGCAGAGCAGAAATCTCCACACAAATAGTCTGACCTCCCCATTCTTCAGGAACAAGGCCATATTCTGTCATCTGCTGTTTAACCTGATCTGGTCTGGCATTGTGCTTATCTATTTTATTTATAGCCACTAAAATAGGTATATCAGCGGCCTGAGCGTGATTAATTGCTTCCACTGTTTGCGGCATAATTCCATCATCAGCAGCTACTACTAAAATAGCAATATCAGTAATCTGAGCACCACGAGCTCTCATAGCAGTAAAAGCTTCATGGCCAGGTGTGTCAATAAATGTTATCTTTTCATCATCTATGGTTATCTGATAAGCTCCTATATGCTGAGTTATACCCCCAGCTTCAGTTTCGGTTACTCTGGTTTCACGAATTACATCCAGAAGGGTTGTTTTTCCATGATCTACATGTCCCATAACAGTGACTATAGGAGGACGAAGCTCATAATCTTCCTCTTTATCTTCAAAATTAGTTTTTACCTTTAAATCTGAACAGGGATCAACTTCTTCCTCTTCTTCACTTTCCAATTCTACATCTAACTTGAGTTCCGATATAACGTTTTCTAAAGTATCAGCTTCCAGAGAAAAGTTAATATTGGCCATAATGCCGATATCCATTAAAGATTTTATTAGACGGTTAGAAGGAATATCAGCAACTTCAGCCAGCTCTTTAACCGTAATAGGAGCTGAGACACAGGGTTTAACTTTCTCAGGCTTTGTATCCTTTGTTTTGGTAGTTTCAGAAACAGAAGATTCTTTAGAAGCAGCAGCTTCCTGGTCTTCTTCAGTAGTTTCTTCTTTTTCAACATCTTTTTCCTTCTTTTCCTCTTTAGCTTCCTGATCTTCAAAATATATCTCTTTAACCAGTTCGGCAGTATCTTCATCAATAGTAGCCATGTGACTGGTTACTTCTAAATCTAGATCCTGCAGCAAATCAACAACTTCATTGCTTTCCAGATCCATCTCTCTAGCTAATTCATAGACTCTCAATTTTCCCATACAATCCACCTCCAGTGAATAACTACAACTATAAGGTGCAGTCAACTTTTCTTGCCAATACCGCACCTAACAATTTATATTAAATTTTAAATCATATTTTAACCCTGTTTAATCTTTGTTACCAGAGAATCATAAATATCATCGGTTATATCTTTCTTTAAACCCTGCTTTAAAGTCCCATTATCACAGGCTAAATCAAGACATTGAACTTGAGGGCAAAGATAAATATCTCTGCCAGGCACATCCCTGCCTGGATCAACTTTTATATCCCCTTTGTTATTTACTATTCTCATTAGTTCAATCTCATCTCTCAAATCCCCACAACCAGAACATTCTTTTAAAGGACTGGCACTCAAGTAAATTCCCTCCTCAAATAGAGAATGAATTTAAGTTAACAGATTAATTTTTTATTTTTGTTTCAGAATCATTATCAGAAATATCTTCTTTTTCCTTTTCAACTTCATCCGCTGCTTCTAATTCATCTTCAGTATCTTCTTCCAGTTCTTCCTCCTGTGATATTGCAGTTTCTTCTTCACCCCCACCTTCAAATTCTGATTCTTTCTTTATATCTACTTTCCAGCCAGTTAATTTTGCAGCCAACCGGGCATTTTGACCTTCTTTCCCAATTGCTAAAGAAAGTTGAAAGTCGGGAACTACGACTTCAGCTACCTGTTCTTCTTCGTCGATAATAACTTCCTTTACTTCGGCAGGATTTAAAGCATTTGCTATAAGGACTTTAGGGTCAGAATTCCACTGAACTATATCAATTTTTTCTCCATTTAATTGATCTACAATTGCCTGAACTCTACTGCCTCTAGGACCAACACATGCCCCTACAGGATCTACATCTTCCTCCTCAGAATCTACTGCTACTTTTGAACGTTTGCCAGCTTCCCTGGCAACTGACTTAATCTCTACTGTACCATCAAATATCTCAGGAATTTCTATTTCAAATAATCTCATTAATAATCCTGGATGAGTGCGTGAAACCAGTATTCTGGGACCTTTTGTTGTAGAACTAACTTCTACAATATAAAGTTTAATTCTGTCTCCTACATCATAATTTTCATCTTCAATTTGTTCAGAAGGGGGAAGAAGGGCTTCTGTTTTACCCATATCTATTAAGATATGATCATTTTGAAATCTCTGAATCGTGCCAGTTATAAACTCTCCCTCTTTTTCCTTATAATGTTCATAAATTACATCTCTTTCAGCTTCTCTGATCCTCTGCATTATAACCTGTTTAGCAGTTTGAGCAGCTATTCTCCCAAAATTTTCCGGTGTAACTTCAACCTCTACTATATCTCCAATTTCAACATCCTCTTTTATTTCCTGAGCTTCCTCAATTGGCATTTCAAAATTCTTATTATCTGTATCTTCAACAACTCGACGTCGGGAAAAAACTTTAACTTGCCCTCCATCAGAATCGATTTCGACTCTAACGTTTTCTTTAGAACCATAATCTTTTTTATAAGCTGATTCCAGAGCAGTTGTCAAAGCATCTAGTAATATTTCTTTAGGAATTTCTTTTTCCTGTTCAATATCATCCAGAGCCTGCAAAAAATCAAAACTCATAATTTAATTAACCTCCTCATTCCAGCTGAAAATCTACACTCAAGCGAGCGGCAGCAATGCTATTAAGAGGCAATTCAACCTCTTTTTTCTGATCCGGTAAATTTATAGTAACCATTTCATTTTCTATTCCCGCTAAAACCCCCGTAAACTCTTTTTTATTATCCACAACAGGAGCATAAGTTTTTATAAAAACTGTCTCTCCTACAAATCTTTCAAAATCTTCCTTACCTCTGAGAGGTCTTTCTATTCCCGGGGATGATACTTCTAAAATATAACTTTCATCTATAAAATCTTCTTCATCTAACCACAAAGAAAGCTGACGACTAACACGCTCACAGTCTTCATGGTTAACTTCATCTTTGCGATTTTCGATAAAAACCCTCAAGACCCTCTGCGAACCTTCCTTTTCAAAATCAACAGCAACTAATTCGATATCTTGACCTTTTAATAAAGATTTTGTTTTTTCAGCAACGCGGTCAGTAGTAGTCATAGAAACATCATCCTCTCTACAAGATTCTTGCTTTTTCAGTTTATTTATTTAATTAAGGAGTGGGAAGCCCCCCACTCCTTACCATTTATCTACAAAAATTTAAAAATTCAATACATATTCCTTATTAATAATACCACAGCAGTGTATAAGTTGCAAGCATATAAACTTTTACTAAAAATTTTATTCAAATAGTGAAAGCTGATTTTTTTCTGGCAGGTCAGCCAGAGCATCATTTTCTCTCAAAGCTTCAATTACGGTACTTGAAATGCCCGTTCTATCAACTAGATCTTCAATCGACATGAATTCTCCCTGTTTTCTAGCTTCCACAATATTTTCCGCTGCAGTTTCACCCAGGCCCTGAACACCAACCAATGGAGGTAAAAGCGATTTGTTTTGCAGTTTAAATTTGTCCACCTTTGATTCATACAAATCTACGGGCAGAAACTCTATTCCTCTTTCCATAGCTTCAATAATAATACGCAGTATAGAAAGCAGACTATTCTCTTTGGGAGTTCTATCATTTCCTTTTTCTTTGAGTTCGGATATATAATTTAGTATATAATCATACCCTTTATTTATTATTCCTGCTTCATAATAATTGGAGTTATTGGTAAAATAAGTAGTATAGAATTCAGCAGGATGATAAACTTTAAAATATGCTATTCTATAAGCCATCATAACATAAGCCGCCGCGTGAGCCTTGGGAAACATATACTTAATTTTACGACAGGATTCAATATACCAATCAGGCACACCTTTTTTCCGCATGATCTCTTCCTGGCGCTCACTCAATCCTCTTCCTTTTCTTACATCTTCCATTATTTCAAAGCTTTTTTTAGCCTCTACTCCTTTTTGGATCAAATAATTCATTATATCATCTCGAACTGAAATTACTTCTTTTAATTCGGCGGTATTAGCTTTAATTAATTGTCTGGCATTATTTAACCACACATCAGAACCGTGAGAAAGCCCACTTATTCTGACCAGTTCAGCAAAAGTATCAGGCCTTGTCTCCACCAGCATCTGTCGGACAAAAGAAGTGCCAAATTCCGGAACTCCCAGAGTACCAACTTCCAGATTGAGAGGATTGCTAGCCAGGTCAAGTTCTTCCACCCCGGAAAAAATGGACATAGTTTTTTCATCGTCCAGGTTAATTTCTAAGGGATCTTTACCGGTTAAATCTTGCAGCATTCTAATGGAGGTGGGATCATCATGGCCTAATAAATCAAGCTTTAATATTCTTCCGCTGATGGCATGATAATCAAAATGAGTAGTTTGCACTTCACTTTCCTGATCATTTGCTGGACGTTGAATGGGGGTGAAATCATGTATATCCATATCTCTGGGAACTACCATCAATCCTCCAGGATGCTGACCTGTTGTTCTTTTAACGCCCGTACAACCCTGTACAAGACGATTAATTTCAGTGTTTCGTTTCTCCAGCTCTCTATCCTGTAAATATCCTTTGACAAATCCATAAGCAGTTCTATCGGCTATTGTAGATATTGTACCAGCTCTATATACGTATTCCTCTCCAAAAAGCTTTTCTGTTTCCTGATGGATTTTAGACTGATATTCTCCAGAAAAATTCAAATCAATGTCAGGAACTTTATTTCCATCAAAACCCATAAAAACTTCAAAAGGTATAGCAAAACCATCTGTTTCCATTTTCTCTCCACATTCAGCACAAAATTTAGCTGTTAAATCTACACCCACGATCTCTTCTTTTTCCGGATAAAAATTTACAGCTTTACATTCCGGACAGCGATGATGAGGAGGGAGGGGGTTAACCTCAGTTATATCTGTCATATAAGCAACCAGAGACGACCCTACTGAACCCCTTGAACCAACAAGATAACCATCCGATAAAGATTTTTTAACCAATTTATGTGAAATTAGATATATTACAGCATAACCATTATCGATGATAGCACTGAGTTCTTTTTCTAATCTAGACTTGATCCGTTCAGGCAGAGGTTCTCCATACAACCGCCTGGCTTTAGAAAACGCTTTGCTGCGAACTTTTTCATCTGCATCTTCAATATCAGGAGTGAATAAGCCATCAGGAATAGGTCGAATATTTTCAATCTTTTCGTTTATAGCCTTAGTATTATCTATTACCGCTTTACGGCTCCTCTTTTCCCCTAAATATTCACAGGCTTCTAGCATTTCTTCAGTCGTTTTAAAATATATCGGCGGTTGTTCATCAGCATCATCGAAATCCTGTCCTGCCTGGAGAATTTCTCGAAATATATAGTCTTCTTCATCAAGATAATGAGCATCACTGGTAGCAACTACCGGCTTATTAAGTTTTTCTCCCAGTTCAAATATCTTTTTGTTAACTTCTTTAATTTTGTCCATAGAGTCAACTTTTTCTGGAACTAAAAATTTATTATTGCCAGGAGGCTGTATTTCCAGATAATCATAAAACTCTGCTGTATTTTTTATTTTTTCCTTATCCTCCTGATTTAAAACGGCCTGGAAAACTTCTCCTGCTTCACAGGCAGAACCTACAAGTATATTATCTCGCAATTGTTCCAATTCACTTTTTAATACCCTTGGTTTTTGATAAAAATTATACAGATGTGAACGAGAAACGAGATAATAAAGGTCTTTTAATCCCGATTTATTTTGCGCCAGAAGAACAGCGTGATGATAATTCTGTTTTTTCCATTCAATGTTACCTGCCAGTTTATTAATTTCCCTCAAATCAGTATAATTATAATCTGATTTTATTTCCTGTAAAAAGGTAAGTAAAATTTTGGCCGTAGCTTCAGCATCAGCTTCGGCACGGTGATGGTCTTTTAATTCAATATTCATAGCTTCTGCTAATTTATCCAGGCTGTGACTATTCAAATCAGGCTTTAAAGCCCTGCTCAGTGAAAGAGTGTCAAGTATAGGCTGTCTGGGAACTTTACATCCTGACCGCAAACATTCCTGACGCAAAAAAGAATAGTCAAAACCAGCATTATGTGCTGTGAGCACACTGTTTTCACAAAAATCCAGGAAATCATCCAGTATTTCCTCAATTTTAGGAGCATTTTGTAAATCACTATTACTAATACCTGTTAAATCTTCTATTTTTCGTGAAATTCTCTGCCCTGGATTTACCAGCTGTGAATAACTATCTATAATTTCGCCACCTTTTACTTTAACAGCTCCAAATTCTATAATCCTATCCTGTCGACTTTCCAGTCCTGTTGTCTCAACATCAAATACTACATAAGTTTGTTCTTCTAGAGAAGAATCTCCGGGATTAAGTACAATTTTCTCACCATCATCTACTAAGTAAGCTTCCATCCCCATTATCAGTTTAATATCATTTTCCTGTGCTGCCTCATAAGCTTCCGGAAAAGCCTGAACAACACCATGGTCTGTTATAGCTAAAGCTTCATGCCCCCAATTTGCTGCTCTTTCTACAACTTTTTCTATATCAATCACTGAATCCATCTGACTCATTTTAGTATGGAGATGAAGTTCAATTCTTTTTTCCTGACTGTTATCTTCTTTATCTCTGGAGGGAAGCAAAGTAATATCATTAGCCATCATGACAGTTTCTCGACTATAGCGATCATATTGCATTTCTCCGGCTGCTCTTATTCTATCACCCTGGTTTAGTGGACGAGCAAGCTCCTCTTCATTTTTGGCAAATAATTTCACCTGTAATGAGTCATTTTGATCTGTAATAGAAAAAAGATATAAAAGTCTACCATTACGAGTTTTCTTTCTATCTACAGCAAATATTTTGCCTTCCACTACCGCTTTGCCTTCCTCAGGAATTTCCGACAGATTGAAAACCTCACGCCGGGAAGAAATTTTTTTACCCACTATAACCATTTCTTGCTGTTGGTTATTCTGTTGAGAAGTATTGAAGTTGGCCTGTTTTTTATCAGATTTGATTTTCTGCTCTTTTTTGCTGTTGTTTTCAGAATTGCCAGCTTGAGAAAGTTTAGTTGTAGAATTTTCATCTATTTCCGGCGCAAAATCTCCATTTTTAAATTCTATGGTGAAATTTTTCCCCAGAAGTTCGGTTAATTTTTTATTAAGATAATTTCTGAGCTGCCGACAGTTCAAT
>CAYOFJ010000092.1:0-7633 GCA_964403065.1 uncultured Halanaerobiaceae bacterium
TCTGGCTTTATTCTTTCCTTTAGAGATGATTTTAATCGGAATATCTGTAGGTACCGGAGTGGGGGCAACCTCATTAATCTCCCGTTTATTGGGAGCTAATGAAAAAGCAGAAGCAGATCAAGCGGCTACACAGGTGCTGCTCCTGGCTATCTCAGCCAGCATTGCAATGGGGTTTATTGGCTATAATTTAACTCCTCATTTTTTAAGACTTTTTGCCGATGATGCCGCAATGGTAAACAGGGCAGCATTATACAGCACTATTGTTATTACTGGCTCTTATTCATTTTTTCTGCCCATAATTGGTAATCATATTTTACGAGGTGAAGGAAATACTTTTTTGCCCATGCTCAATATATTTTTGGGAGCAGGAGTTAATATAATTTTGGATCCATTTTTGATCTTCGGCATAGGTTTTTTCCCCGAATTAGGACTGCAGGGAGCAGCAATTGCCACCGTTTTTGCCCGAAGTTTAAGCGGAGTTATGATTTTATATCTTCTTCTAACCCAAAAAACTGAACTCAAAATTTCCTGGAAAAAATTTAAACTTAGACCCGACTTAATAAAAGAAGTTTTTAGAGTCGGTTTTCCGGCTATGGTTATGCAGTTTATGGCCAGTTTTATGCTGGGAGGAATGAACCGAATACTCGCCGGTTTTTCTCCCCTGGCCGTAGCAGTTGGAGGTATATATTTTAGACTGCAATCTTTTGTACTTATGCCAATTTTCGGTATAAAACAGGGATATTTGCCACTCATAGGTTATAATTTCAGCCACCAGCAGCCCCAGCGAGTTAAAAAGGGCCTGTTTTACAGTATGGCTCTTGCTTTTACCATAACCACAGCAGGAATGGTTTTATTTCAGTTCATTCCCGAACATTTAATCAGACTATTTAATAATGATCCGGAGCTGGTAGAAATTGGAGTTACAGCCCTAAAAAATATAAGTCCTGCTTACCCCATAATAGGCCCTGCAATCATAATATCTGCAACTTTTCAGGCCATAGGCCGGGGGCTGCCCAGTCTCATTCAATCCTTTATCCGACAGCTGGTATTGCTGCTGCCTCTAATGTATATTCTGGGAGAAATTTGGGGTTTAAATCAGCTCTGGTATGCTTTTCCTGCTTCTGAACTGGGCAATATTATAATAGCAGCCCCCTGGTTATATTTCACATTAAAAAAATCTCTGCCAGAACGGCAGAGATTTAAGGCAGAACAACAAAAACAGAGCAGTTAATTTAAAAATTCTTTATTTATTCTTTGATTTTTTCCCGCAGCATCTGATTTGCTTTTTGCGGATTGGCCTTTCCTTCCGTAGCCTGCATAACCTGGCCTACCATATAACCAATCGCTTTGTCTTTACCTGATCTAATATCTTCAACCACATCGGGATTTTCTTCAATTACCCGGGAAACAATTTTCTCCAGTTCATCTTCATCACTGATCTGTTTTAAACCTCTTTCTTCTACAATTGTTTCTGGATCTTTTCCAGTTTCAAACATAACTTCAAAAACTTCTTTGGCAATTTTGGAACTTATGGTTTCATCATCAATCATCTCCAGCATTTTGACCAAATTTTCCGGGGTCAACTTACCTTCACCGGGTTCCAGTTCATTTTCATTGAGAAGACGGCGATATTCCCCCATAAGCCAGTTGCTCACCTCTTTAGGGTCTGCATACTGTGAGGCAGCCTGCTCATATAAAACCGAGAACTTCCTCTCCTGAGTCAAAACTTCAGCATCATAAGCTGGCAGACCATATTCTTCCTGAAATCTCAGCCATTTTTCCCGGGGTAGCTCAGGCATATCTTCCTCTATATTATTAACTTTCCCTTCAGTTATTTTCAGGGGAGTTAAATCAGGTTCGGGAAAATAGCGGTAATCTTCAGCTTCTTCTTTAGTTCTCATAGATTCAGTTTTTTGTTTATCCTCATTCCAGGCTCTGGTCTCCTGAACCACTTTTTCCCCCTGATCAAGCAGTTCAGCCTGTCTTTTAGCTTCGAAATCCAGAGCTCTTTCCACAGCCCTAAAACTATTCATATTTTTTACTTCCGATTTGATTCCAAATTCCTCACTTCCGGTCCGGCGCAGAGAGATATTAGCATCACAGCGCAGAGAACCTTCTTCCATGTTACAATCAGAAATATCCAGATAGGAGATTGTCTGTTTCAGAGCTTTAAGATATAGTTTAGCCTCAGCAGGAGAATTAATATCCGGTTCACTTACTATCTCAATTAGAGGAACACCAGCTCTATTAAGATCGACATAACTATAATTTTTACTACCAGTATCTCCACCGCCATGAACCAGCTTACCGGCATCTTCCTCCAAATGTACCCTCGTTACTCCGATTTTTTTCTGAACAAATTCTCCCTCTTCAACCTCTTTATCTATGATTAAATGTCCATCATAACCAAGGGGAAAATCATACTGGGAAATCTGATAACCTTTAGGAAGATCAGGATAAAAATAGTTTTTGCGATCAAACTTGCTGTACTCATTCACACTGCAATTTAAAGCTCTAGCAGCCATTAAGGCAAATTTAAGTGCTCTTTCATTTAGTACTGGCAGAGTTCCGGGTAAGCCCTGGCAAACAGGACAGGTATTAACATTGGGAGTTCTGCCGAACTCCGTACTGCATCCGCAGAACAATTTCGAATCAGTCTGCAGCTGCACATGAACTTCCAGACCTATCACTATTTCATAATCCTTTAACATACTTATCACCTTTCCTTTTAATCTAAATTCGCCAGTGTTGGAACAGCAAAAATATCTTCCACACCTCTGGCAGCCTGTAAAAGTTTAGGCTCCTGAAAAGCATCCGATATCAGCTGTATACCAAGAGGTAATCCCTTTTCATCAAATTTAACCGGCAGGGAAATACCGGGCAAGCCTGTTATATTAAGCGGCACTGTAAACATGTCTGTGTGATAAATTTCAACAGGGTCCTGTTCTGCTCCAATTTCAAAAGCAGAAGTGGGGGTAGTTGGTGTGATTATTATATCCACTTCATCAAAAACCTGCTGAAAAGACTGCTTGATAATTGTTCGCACTTTTAAGGCCTGTTTATACAGAGCATCCTGATAACCAGCGCTAAGAGCATATGTACCCAGCATTATTCTTCGCTTAACTTCAGGACCAAAACCTTCACTTCGGGTTCTCTTATACATCTCCTCCATAGTGTCTCCCGATTTTCGATTGCCATATTGAACTCCATCATACCTGGCCAGATTGGAGCTGGCTTCTGCAGGGGCAATTATATAATACGCTGCCAGCGCCTGGTCAATAGGAGGCAGCTCAATCTTTTTAATTTCCGCCCCACAGGCCCGTAATTCTTCTACAGTACTGTTCACTGCTTCTTTAACATCCCTATCTATATCCAGTTCTAAATATTGCTCCGGCAGTCCAAAAGTTAATTCAGATACATCACGCGATAATCTGGATGTATAATCTGGATAATCTATATTTGCGGAAGTAGAATCACGACTATCATGGCCTGAAATTATATTCATCAAAAGGGCTGCATCTTCAACACTACGAGTTAAAGGCCCAATTTGATCCAGTGAAGAAGCATAGGCAAACAATCCATAACGAGATACTGCTCCATAAGTCGGTTTTAGACCGATCACCCCTGTAAATGCTGCTGGCTGTCTTATTGAACCCCCTGTATCTGATCCCAGAGCTGCAGGCACCATTCCAGCCGCTACTGCTGCAGCAGATCCCCCACTGGAGCCACCAGGAACATGCTGAGTATTCCAGGGGTTTCTTGTGGTCTTAAAACTAGAATATTCAGTGGTAGACCCCATAGCAAATTCATCCATATTAGTTTTTCCCGGCAGTACAGCTCCTTCTGTTAATAGCTTATCAACAACTGTGGCATTATAGGGAATGGAATAATCCTGCAAAATATGGGAAGCACAGGTTGTTGGCAGTTTTTTAGTAGCCATATTATCCTTGATAGCCACGGGAATTCCGGCCAAAGTTCCCGAAGAGGAGATGTTTTCTGCAAAATTATCATCTATATTAGTAAATGCCCCAATCTCATCTTCCAGTTCCTGCATGCGCCGGGAAAAAGCTTCAGCAATATCTCCGGGAGCTATTTTTCCTGCTGCTTTTTTCTCATTTAGTTCCGTTAATGAAAATTCTACTATTTCATCCATATATTTTCCCTCCAATTCTAATCCTGCTGTCCTATTCCCGGTACACGATACTGTCCTTTTATGCTTTCCGGAGCCTCATCCATAAGTTCCTCTCTTCTTTCCTGATTTTCTGCTTTATCTTCCCTCAGAACATTTTCCTGAGGCTGAGGATAATATGTTGGTTTTACCCCTTCTGTATCCACCTCTAAAATTTGATTGATATAATCTACAATATCATTTAACTCCTGAGAAAAACGAGATTTTTCCTCATCTTCCAGTTCCAGCTGCGCTAAACTGGCAAGTTCTTCCACATCATTTTTATCTATCAATTTCAGTTTCCTCCCCTTTTAATAATTTTATAAATCCCTCTTCATGTAAGATCTCAACGTCCTTTTCCCTGGCCGCTTCTAATTTTGACCCGGGATTTTCTCCTACAACCAGAAAATCTGTCCTGCCGCTGACGCTGGAAGTTACCCGTCCCCCCCGCTCTTCTATAGCTTCGGAAGCTTCCTGACGGGTAAAGTTTTCCAATCTTCCTGTTATCACAAAACGGAGATCCGATAATGGTTCTTCTGAAATACTCCTTTCCAGCCTGGTGGGTAACCCGGCATCTACTAATTTTTCCAGAGTGATTTGATTTCTTTCGCGGGCAAAAAAGTCACTAACACTCCTGGCTATTACCGGACCCACTTCATCTATTTCCTGCAGTTCTGATTCTCCCGCCTTTCTAATGTTTTCTAAATCACCAAAATGTTCAGCTATTATTTTTGCCGTGCGGGATCCTACATAGCGGATACCCAGAGCATATAAAAATCTATCAAAAGTTCTACTCTTGCTCTCCTCTATAGCCTGCAGAACATTCTCGGAAGATTTCTCTGCCATTCTTTCCAGTTCTATCAAATCATTCTTAGCTAAATAATAAAGGTCTCCATAATCTTCTACGAGCTCAGCATCCATCATTCTCTCTATCAAGGAAGGACCTATTCCTTCAATATTCATAGCTTCCCGGGAAACAAAATGTAGTATGCTTTCTTTTAATTGAGCGGGACAGGCAGCGTTAGTACAGCGCCAGACTGCTTCTTCCGGATCACGTGTAGCTTTCGATCCGCAGGAAGGACAGGTTCTGGGCATAGAAAATACCTCCTCCTCACCTGTCCGTTTTTCAGTAATAACTTTGACAATTTCCGGTATAATGTCCCCGGCTTTTTGAATGAGTACCTTATCACCTATTCTAACATCTTTCTTTTTTACTTCATCCTCATTATGCAAAGTAGCCCGGCTGACAGTAGAACCATCCACCTCCACAGGTTTTAAAACAGCATTGGGAGTTAATGCTCCGGTTCTACCCACAGTAACTTCAATATCTTTGACTTCGGTGGTTTTCTGCTGAGCTGGAAATTTATAAGCAATAGCCCAGCGCGGACTGCTGCTGGTAGCCCCTAACTTTTCCTGCAGTGCAAGCTGATCAACTTTAATTACCATACCATCAATTTCATAGTTCAATTCCTCACGTCTTTCTACCCATTCTTCGCAAATTTCTATTACTTCGGGAAGATCATCACTCACCCAGTACCTATTTATTTTAAAACCAAGGTCCTTCATATATTGCATGGCTTCCTGATGCCTGCCAAAATTCTCCTCAGGGGCATTTACAACCGTATAGGCCAGAAAAGCCAGAGGCCTTTTAGCCGCTACTTTGGGGTCCAGCTGTCTTATCGAGCCAGCCGCGGCATTGCGAGGATTAGCAAACGGGTCTTTCCCCTCCTCTTCTCTTCTTAGATTAAGTTCAGCAAAATCATCTTCCGGCATAAAAACTTCGCCCCTGATTTCGACATCTGCTGATTGCTTTAACTTTAAAGGTACTGAAGGTATTGTTTTTATATTGGCAGTAACATCTTCCCCTGTTATACCATCACCTCTGGTAGCAGCAAGTGACAGTTCTCCACTCCGGTAACGCAGTATAATAGCCAGACCATCAACTTTATGCTCCACTATATATTCAGGTTTATCATCATTATTGAGTCGCCTATTTATTCTATCGGCAAAATCATATACGTCTTCCTCTGAAAATGCGTTATCGAGACTTAACATTTCTTCACTGTGCTCGACCTTTTCAAATTCATCCAGAGGCTCCCCCCCAACTCTCTGAGTGGGAGAACTGGGGTCTTTAAGTTCAGGATATTTATTTTCCAGTTTCCGTAATTCCTGCATCATCTCATCATATTCTGCATCAGAAATAACCGGATCATCCAGCACATGATAACGATATTCATGAAAACGCAGTTTTTCTCTCAAATCTTCTACTTTTTTTTCTATATCTGTATCTACCATTCAGGTTCACCTCTAATATATATATCAATACAATAATTTAATTCTGCTTTTGTAAAGGTGCATATTTGACCATCAGAGACTTTTCACTGCCATCTTTGAATTCAACTGTAACCTTTTCATCCCCATTGTTTTCCTGTTTGACCGATATTACTTCTCCAGCGCCAAAATCCGGATGTTTAACTTTTTCTCCCTGTTGATATTCGGTCTGTGAAGAAACATTGTTAGTACTATCATCTGTAAAAATACCGGGCATATTATCTATAATATCTGTATCAGATGTCTTATCTTGTGCTTGCTTTATAATATTACCGGCTGCAAATTCTTCACGACAGGTTACATCAGCCTTTATCTCCTTCAGAAATCTGGAGGGTTGATACTTTTTGCTGCGGCCATATTTACGTCTCTGACGGGCCCGCACCAAAAAAAGTTCTTCCTGAGCTCTGGTCATACCCACATAACATAAACGGCGTTCTTCTTCTATATCTTCTTCATCTTCAAGACAATTATTATGAGGAAATAGCCCTTCATCCATTCCTACCATAAATACCACAGGAAACTCCAGCCCTTTGGCAGAATGAAAAGTCATCATCGTTATACGATCACTGCTATCTTCCCATCTGTCTACATCATTTATTAACTTGATCTTCTCCAAAAAATCCCCTAGATTAACATTTTCATTTTTCTGCAGATACTCACGCATGAGATTTTGCAATTCCCCGATATTTTCAAGTCTTTCCCGGGCATCTTCACCTTCTCTTTTAATTAAATCTTTTTCATACCCGGTGCGCTTAATAATAGTCTGGACCAGTTCCACCATAGTTATTTCCTGCAATTTATCTTGCAATTCCTCAATCAAAGCAGCAAAATTTCTCACTCTTTTCTGATAAGCAGTGGATAACCCGGCAATTTCCTGAGGATTAGATATGGCTTCAAAAAGGGATATATTTTGCTTCGCTGCGTGTTTCTTTACTCTTTCAACAGTCTTATTTCCTATCCCTCGCCGGGGTTTATTAATCACCCGCAGAAGACTGGCTTCATCATCGGGATTATAAACCAAACGCAGATAAGCCATAATATCTTTGATTTCCATTCTTTCGTAAAAACGCAGACCACCAACTATTTCATAGGGAATGCTCATTTTCATAAAAATGTCCTCTAAACTTCTGGATT
>CAYOFJ010000093.1:0-7553 GCA_964403065.1 uncultured Halanaerobiaceae bacterium
TTAATATTTTTAGAAAATCATTGTTGTCAACCCCTGACAAATATGGTATTATCACATATGTAGTTAAAATGTGATGATACTCTGGTAAGTATAGTTATATAGTATATAGGAGGATAGAACTATTATGATCGAAATAACAAATGTTAAGGAAGATTCTTTAGCCAGGACTAAAGGTATTAAAACTGGTGATAAATTGTTAAGTATTAATGGTCAAAAACCCAGAGATTATATAGATTATATGAACTGTGTATCTCAGAACAGTTTTGAACTAGAAATAGAAAAGAAAAAAGGGGAAACAAGAAAAAAATATAAATTCAATAGATCTTATGGTGACGAAGTAGGTTTAGAATTTGATAGTATAATATTTGATGATTTAATGACCTGTGATAATAATTGTGAATTTTGTTTTATTGATCAGCAGCCACCGAAAGTAAGGAGTAGTTTAAACTTAAAAGATGATGATTATCGATTTTCTTTTCTCCAGGGAAGCTTTATTACTTTAACAAACCTTGATAATAAAGACTTTAAGAGAATTATTGATAATCACTTATCTCCCCTTTATATATCTGTGCATACCACTAATCCGGAGTTGCGCAGAAAAATGATGAATAATCATCGAGCTGCAAAGATAAATAAGCAACTAAAGTATTTGGCTCAAAATAATATTAAATTCCATTTACAATTGGTTATATGTCCTGGTTTAAATGACGGCAAAGAATTAGAGAGGTCGTTATCAGATCTGCAAGAATTTAATGATTCGCTTTTATCCATTGGGATTGTTCCAGTTGGTTTAACTTCCTGGAGTGATAAGGAAAATAATTTAAGCTCTTTTAACAAAAAAAATGCTCAAGTGATTTTAGAAAAAATTGAAAAATGGCAGAAAAAGTATAAAAAAAGTTTAGGAGAAAATTTTATTTATGCTGCAGATGAATTTTATTTGCTAGCTGATAAGAAAATACCCAAAATGAGCAGCTATGGAGATTTCCCCCAACTTGAAAATGGAATTGGTCTTACCCGTCTCAGCAGGGAAAAATACTGGCAAAAGAGAAAAAAATTTTTAGACAAAATTTTTGCTAAAAAACATCTTAATATTTTTACTGCCAGCCTGGGCAAAAAAGCTTTGAAACCAGTATGGGATGATTTGCAAAAAATAGAAAATTTAACTATATCTCTCTATGAGATAGAAAATAATTATTTAGGAAATGAAGTAACTGTTACTGGTTTGCTTTCTGGTCAGGATATTTTACAACAAATTAATTCCCAAGAATACAAAGGTTTAATAGTCATTCCTGATGTAATTTTTAATGATGAAGGTTTAACACTTGATGATTTTTCTTTACAAGATTTTAAAACAGCCAGTGATAAGGCTGAGGTAATAAGTTGTATTAATATGGAAGAGCTTCTGGAGGTGATTTTTAATGAAGCCCAGGCCAGTAGTAGCGATAGTAGGTAGACCTAATGTGGGTAAATCTACCCTTTTTAATAGATTAATTAAACAGAGAAAAGCTATTGTTGAAAGCACACCAAATTTAACAAGAGATAGAATTTATGGTGAAGCAAGCTGGCAAAAAAAATCTTATACAGTGGTAGATACAGGAGGATTGGAACTTGAAACTTCAGATAAATTTAAATCCCAAATTGAATTTCAAGTGGAAGAAGCGATTGAAGAAGCTAATTTAATAATTTTTGTAGTTGACACTAGAGAAGGAATAATGCCTTTAGATGAGGATATAGCTAAAAAATTAAGACAGAATGACGCAAATGTGATTATAGCAGCCAATAAAATGGATGACTTTACTTCTCAAGAGCAGCCCTGGGAATTCTATAGTTTGGGATTTGAAGATGTTATACCCATTTCGGCTGAGCATGGTAAAAATATTGGGGATCTTAATGATAAAATTGTTGAAAATCTTTCTTCAAAGATGCAGGTATCTTACCAGCAAGACCAGGAGGATATCATAAATGTAGCAGTAGTTGGTAAACCTAATGTTGGCAAGTCTTCTTTGATTAATTATCTCTTGGGGAGAAATAGAGTAATAGTAAGTTCCGAACCTGGTACTACAAGAGATGCTGTGGATACTTTGTTGGAAAAGGATGGTACTAAATTTAATTTGATTGATACTGCTGGTTTAAGAAAAAAATCGAGAGTTAAAGAAGACATAGAATATTACAGTAATTTAAGAGCAATTAAAGCGATAGAAAGATCAGATGCAGTAGTAATGATGTTAGATGCAAAAGAAATAGTTACCGAACAGGACAAAAAAATTGTTGGTTATGCTAATGATGAAGGGAAACCTGTAATTTTAGCTGTTAATAAGTGGGATACTATTCAGAAAGACACCCATACAGTTGATTTTTATAGGGAAGAAATTTATCATCAATTAAAATTTTTAAATTTTGCTCCTATAACATTTATTTCTGCATTAACTGGGAAAAGGACTTCAGAAATTTTAGAGCTATCAGAGTATGTTTATGACCAATCATTATTACGTATTAAAACTGGAGTTTTAAATGAAGTTATTCAGGATGCAATACAAATGAATCCACCACCTTCTTATCAAGGCAAAAGATTAAAAATATATTATGCAACTCAGACAGATACAAAACCCCCTCATTTTGTGTTTTTTGTAAATGACCCTAAATTGGTTCATTTTGCTTATAAAAGATTTTTGGAAAATGAGATTAGAAAGGCTTTTGGATTTGTAGGTTCTCCTTTGAGGATGAAATTTAAGCAAAGAGAATAAGGGGGAAAATCACATGGAAATTATAATTTTATTATTATTTTTAGCTTATTTTATTGGAGCTATTCCTACCGCTTATATTCTTACTAAGAAAATATTAAAAATTGATATAAGAAAATATGGCAGTGGAAATGTAGGAGCAACTAATGCTGCCCGGAAACTAGGGTTTAAAATGGGGGCTCTAGTTGCATTAGTTGATATCGGCAAGGGATTAATTCCCATTTTAATAGCAAGAATTTTAATGCCTGTAGCTTCACCTGCATTTCACTTATACATAATTGGTATATTTGCTATTTTAGGACATGTAAAATCAATATTTTTAAAATTTGATGGAGGTAAAGGAGTTGCTACTACTTTTGGAGTTATTTTAGGTGTAGCTCCTATAAGTTTTGTCGTGATGGGATTAGTTTGGTTGTTGATTTCATTTTTACTTAAAATTGTTTCTGTTGCCTCCCTTTTGGCAGGGTTAACTTTGCCTTTTTCTGCACTCGTTTTTACTGGATCTTCGATTCAGGTTTTTTTTGCAGCATTAATTTTTATTGTATTAGTTATAACACATCGGGGAAATATAAAAAGGTTAATAAGGGGAGAAGAAAATCCTATTAATTTAGGAGATAGCTAAATTATAGGTTTTCAGGAGTGATTTTTATGAAAAAAAATTGTGCTATAATAGGTAGTGGGAGCTGGGGTACAGCTATAGCAGTATTATTGGCACGACAGGGTTATGAGGTCAATATTTATTCTCGGAGGAAAAAACAGGTTAAAAGTATGAAAAACAAAAGAATTAACATTGATTATTTTCCAGAAATAGAGCTTCCTAAAAATATTTATCCTACAAATAATCTGGACAAATGTGTAAAAAACTGCAAATATATTTTCATTACAGTTCCAACATCTTCCACAGAGGAAATAGCTATTAAATTAAATAAATTTTTCTCTGGAGATGAAATTGTAATTTCCACTGCTAAAGGTATTGAAATAGAAAGTTTTAGAACAAATTCCCAAATTTTATCTCAATATTTAGAGCAGTATATTGCGGTATTATCTGGACCAACCCATGCTGAAGAAGTCATACATTCTCTTCCCACTGCAGCTGTAGTTGCTAGTAAAATTGAAAGTGTATCTGAAGAATTACAAAAATTGATTTCAGATAAACGTTTTAGATTATATGTAAACAAGGATTTAAAAGGTATAGAATTAGGTGGAGCTCTTAAAAATATAATTGCTGTGGCTGCTGGTATTTCGGACGGTTTAGGTTATGGAGATAATGCTCGGGCTGCTTTGATTACCAGAGGTTTAGCGGAAATTTCAAGATTGGGAGAGGAACTTGATTCTAATAAATTAACATTCTCTGGTTTATCTGGATTAGGGGACTTGATTGTAACCTGCAATAGTTCTCATAGCCGCAATCGGACTTTTGGTTACAAGATTGGAGAAGGTAAAAATGTCAGTACTGCTCAAGAAGAGGTAGGACAGGTTGTGGAAGGTATTAAAACTGCAAAAGCAGTCTTCAAACAATTAGAAAGTGGTAATATATCTATAGAAATGCCTATTACTAAGGCTGTGTATAAAGTTATATTTAAAAATAAAGAGCCTTTAAAAGAAGTTGATGATTTAATGACAAGAACTCCTAAGTTTGAAATATAAAGTTTATAAATAAAATTTTAAATTATTAAATTATATTAGTTGTAAAAAAGTTCTAACGTATTGAAATCAAAGGCAATTTTTGCTATTTTTATTGATAGAAGGGAAGGAGAATTTGTACATGTCAAGAATATAAGTAATTAACAGCTTATAAAATTTTTAAAAAGGAGGTGTGAAATATGACTAAAACAGAACTAATTGATCATGTGGCTGAAAAAACTGATATGACAAAGAAGGATTGCGACAAAATAATTAATGCTACTTTTGATTCAATTATGGATTATTTAGAGGAAGAATCTAAAAAAGAAGAAGAAGAAAGAGATAAAGTACAAATTATAGGCTTTGGTAGTTTCGAGGTTAGAGACCGTCAGGAAAGAGAAGGACGAAATCCACAAAATCCTGAGGAAACAATAATTATACCTGCCAGAAGTGTACCGGTATTTAGGGCAGGCAAAACTTTTAAAGAAGCAGTTAAATAAATTTAATAGTTTACAAACTAATTTTCTTAACATACATAAATTTAATCTTAAAAGATGAAGTAAAGCTATAATATATTCCAGAAATTTAATCTAAGATAATATAGAGTCTTACAAGAAGGGCAGTTGTGCCCTTCTTTTTTTATGAAAATTATGCTATCTATTATACTTTTATTAAATTAAGTTTTGATTTTGGAGATTTTAAAATGCGGACATTTGTCCTCCCTGAAGCTTAATTCTATATTATTATTGCTTAGATGTCCAGCAGCTTAGAGGGAGGACAAATATCCGTATTTATATTATAGCAGTGAGTAATATTTTAAAATGATTAATTCCCGGGTAGACTTTTGATTTCCGCCAAATTTTTAATTCTATTAGTATAGTCTTTTAATTTAAATTTTCTTTCCAGGCCATTACGATTCATATATCTTGTTTTTCCATAAATTTTACGTTCTTTCCAGGCTCGATCATGTTTGCCAAAACACCAGGCTACACCAGCATAACTATTGGGGTCTCTTCCATCAAGTGCGTATTTGTTATTAAGATAAAGACAAATATCAAAGGCTAAATCAGGATTTTTGGACCACTCTAAAATTTTCTTGCCCCAGTACATTCTCATATAATTATGAATTTTTCCTCGGTAAATTAACTCTAACTGAGCAGCATTCCAATATTTATCATGTGTAGAAGCTGTTTCAAATTCTTGTCGACTGTAAATATATTCTCTTTCGTCATTCCAGTGTTTTTTTAAAGTCTTTTGAGCCCAGTCAGGAAGAAAATCCGGAAATTTATCATACTGTCTATTATAATAGATAAAATTGAAACTAAGCTCTCTTCTAATAATCAATTCATCCCAAAATTCATCAATTGATAAATCATTTTCTTCTGCTTTTCCACTGGCTTTAATAGCAATCTCTCTAGGGGAAATATGCCCAAAATGTAGATAAGGACTAAGATCAGATTCACACATATAATCTGGATCACTTCTTTTGTTTTCATATTTAGGCAATTTAAACTTGAGAAACTCATTTAATTTCTTTTTAGCATGTTTATGCCCTCCGTTAAATGCTTCGATATTTGGAGTGTTATTAGTGAGATTTAAATTGTCCAGGAACATATTTTTATCATCAAATAATTTGGGAGTTTTAGAAATATTTTTGCAAGCAGGTAATTCATCTGGTAAATTCCAGATGTTTAAATGACTCTCGATTTTAGGGCTTAGTTTTTTACGCAAGGTATGAGCTGCGTATTCCTCTTTTTCTGAGGCCTCTTCTGCAGGTACTATTAAATTTGTTGATATTTCCAGGAGAGGAATTTCTATTTTTTTGGCCAATGTTTTTCGCCAATTACGGGCGGGTTTGAGATAACCACTATCGCAAATTATCAAGGATGCATTTTCAGCCAGCTTTCTAATTTCATTAACAGGGCTGCCAACTTTAATTATGAAATCTATTTTTCTGTTTTCCAGTTTATCTTTAACATCCATTATACCATCATACATGAATGAAAAATGTCTTTTATTACCTTCTGGAAATTCAGGTATAAAGACAAACCCCACTAATAATGGTAGGTTAAATTTTTTCGCCAGCAATCCTGCTGCTGTTAATGCTTTATTATCTTGGATTCTTTGTGCTTCTTGCATCCAGTATAAAACATAATTATTTTGTTTCCGAAGTTTATTTTCATTGTAAAAATGAAAATCATATTTATTAAATCCTTTTTCTAATAATATATTTTTAAGTTTTTGCTGCAAAATAATTTGCCTCCTTTATAATAAATATTTAACCTCGTAAAGTTTAATTATATATTTTAAAAAAATTACCTGCATAAATTATTGCAGGAAAAATTTGTTTTGCCTTGAAATATGTATTAAGAAGTAACTGTATAAAAAAATAGAAAGTATTAAATTTTAATTAACTATCAATTTGCAAACGGAGGTAATATTATGGAAGAGCAAATTTTAAATGCATTAAATGATCAACTTAATCTGGAGCTTTATTCTGCTTATATTTATCAGGCTATGGGAGCTCAGTTTGCCGATGATGGATGGGAAGGTTTCTCAGCCTGGATGGATGCACAAGCCAAGGAAGAAATGGAACATGCTCGAAGAATATACGATTTCATAAATGAAAGAGGGGAAAGAGTAGAGTTAAAAGAGATTGACAAACCTCCTTTTTCCTGGAATTCTATTAAAGAAGCTTTTGAAGACGCTTTAGCGCACGAGAAAAAAGTAACTGAATCAATTCATGAATTAGTTTCTTTAGCTAGAGAAAAGGATGATTATGCTACAGAATCTTTTCTGCAGTGGTTTGTCGACGAACAGGTGGAGGAAGAAGATTCAGTTGAAGCTATTATAGACAAATTAGAAAAAGCTGGTGAAGCAGGTCTTTACGTTCTTGATAAGGAAATGGGGCAAAGAACCGAATAAAAAGATATGTTTATAAAGTTGAAATTTGCATGTTCAGTAAAGCGGACTGCTTTTGCAGTCCGCTTTACTGCTTGAATGAGCTTTCCTTATAAGGTATAATTGTATTATACAAAGGAAAATAGATAAAATTATTATATTGTGATTACTATTTTTCCACATCTTGTAATTTATATTTTGAGCTAAATATTTTAGTTAAATCTGCCCTTTTCCATAATAATTTAATAAAAAATTTCCAATTTATTTATAATTGGGGTTGAAATTTAA
>CAYOFJ010000094.1:0-7507 GCA_964403065.1 uncultured Halanaerobiaceae bacterium
CTTTATTGTTCTTTTCTAGCAAAGGTGAATATTGTGCTTTGAGATTTATGTTAAATAAAACTGAATATTAACAAGGATTTCTCATGAGGTCCAATGAATTTTAATCACCTTATTTATTTAAATTATGATTAATAATAAAAGGGGGAATTATTTATAATGAAAAAGGAAGTTGTAGAAGATCTAAAAGAAATTGTAGGAGAAAAATGGGTGGACACTGATGCAGATAGGGTTATGAGTTATGCCTGGGAATATACCAATGATAGTTATGGTCTTGTCAGCCCAGAACCAGTGGAAGATTGTGTAGTAGTAAAACCAGAGAATGAAGATGAAATTTCCCAAATTATGGAATATGCCAATGAAAATCTTGTTCCAGTTATTCCTAAAGGGGGAAATACTGCTTTAGCTGCTAACGCTATTCCCGATGAGCCTGGTATCATTCTTGTTTTAGAAAGAATGAATGAGAAAATTGAAATAGATGATGTTAATTTAACCGTAACATGTGAGACCGGGATTACTCTGGAAGATCTGGTAGAAGAAATGAATGATCATCCCAATCTTTATTTCCCACTGCATCCCGGTGATGAGGGAGCTCAAATTGGTGGAATGGCAGCCATGAATGCCGGAGGAGTAAGAGCTGTTAAAGATGGAATCATGAGAGATCAGATAAGAGGATTAAAAGCAGTTTTACCTACGGGAGAAAAGGTTAATTTTGGTAATAGAGATGGTAATTTAGTCAAGAATAATACAGGATACGATTTAATGCAGATGATGATAGGTAGTGAAGGGACTCTGGGAATTATAACAGAAGTAACTCTGGATTTAAAGCCAGAGCCCGATCATAGTGCCACTTTGATAATTCCTTTTGAAAACAGAAGTGATGCTTTTAGTGCAGTGCCCAGAATGCTGCAGGAAGGATTGATTCCTCTAGCTGTAGAGTTCGTGGAAAGAGATCAAATACTGGAAACTGCTGAAGACCTGGGCAAAGAATGGCCGGCAAAAGAGGGTGAAGGGGATCTGATGATCATTTTAGCAGAAGACAGTGAAGAAGATATTTTTGAAACTGCTGCAGCAATTGAAAAAATATGTGAAGAGTTTGGCTCCTTAAACACCCTGGTAGCTGATACAACTCAGGAAGAAAGAGACTTGCTGGAAATACGAAGTCATTTTCTGCCCGCCATTGAAGAAAGAATACTGGATTGTCCGGATATAACTGTTCCTCGCAGTGAACTGGATGATCTGATGGACAAACTGGATGAGCTTTCAGAGAAGTACGATGTTGAAATGCCATTACTGGCACATGCTGCAGATGGCAATTTACATGCTTTCATAATGTTAGAAGATGAGGATGTAAATGAAGTTCCCGATTACTATGAAGATCTTAAGCGCGAAATGTATGAAGCAACAATTGAACTTGGTGGAACCATTACAGGTGAACATGGTGTTGGAGCCCTAAGAATGAAAGAAATGTCTCTTCAGTATACTGACAGAGAACTTGAACTCATGAAGCAAATTAAAAAGTCATTTGATCCTAATAATATTTTAAATCCACGGAAAGTAGTAGATTCAGACAGTTAAAATTTAGAAAAGACCCTTCTCAATATATTGGGGAGGGTCTTTTTTATACTCCTGTATTGAATATTGAAGAAGTAATAATGAATAAATTATAAGATTTCAGTAAATAAATGGAGGTAAAGAACATGAATATAGTTGTATTTGTAAAAGAAGTGCCGGATATGGAGAAGGTTAAGTTTGATCGAGAAAGAGGGGTAATAGATAGAAGCTCAGCATCTGCCCAGATAAATCCTTTTGATCTCAATGCTTTACAGGCGGCTGTAGATATTAAAGAAGAGGTTGGTGGAAAAATAACAGCAATAAGTATGGGCCCTCCCAGTGCAGAAGAATCAGTTAAAGAAGCAATAGCCAGAGGTGCTGATGAAGGTATATTGCTGACTGACAGAAATTTTGCCGGTGCAGATACCTGGGCTACATCTTTCATACTTTCCCATGCGGCTAAAAAATTTGGTGATTATGATTTGATTTTATGTGGAGAAATGAGTGTAGACGGAGATACAGCTCAGGTTGGTCCTCAGGCGGCAGAATTTTTGGACATTCCCCATGTTGCCTTTGTGTGGGATATAGATGAAATTAATGAAGATTCATTAGTAGTAAAAACAGATCAATGGAACAGCACTTATCTGCAAAAAATTGAGCTTCCGGGTCTTGTAACCGTCACCAAAGACTTAAATGCTCCCCAGCTTCCTTCTTTGCAGGATAAAATGAAAGCAAAGAAAGCAGAAATAAAAACCTGGGGCCTGGAAGATTTTGACGAATATAATATTGATGGAGATGATGTTGGTTTAACAGGTTCTTTAACCAAGGTGAAAAATATTGAGGTACCTCCAGAAGAAGGTAGAGAGAGCAAAGTCTGGGAAGAAGGTTATGAAGAGGCGCTGGATGAGCTGACGGAATTACTTAAGGAAAAGAGGAGGATATAATCATGAGCGATACTGTAAATGGTGTTTTAATTTATGCTGAACAAAATGAAGGAGAAATTCATCCTGTATCATATGAGCTGCTCAATAAAGGAAGGATTCTGGCCGATGAGTTAAATACAAATCTGGCAAGCATAGTTCTTGGGCCGGAAGATCTTGATGTAGATGAATTAATATATCGAGGTTCAGATCAGGTGTTTTATATAACTCACGAAAAATTCTCCGAACCTGATCTGGTTTTATATAAAAATAATTTAAAACATTATATTAAAAGCAAAATAAATCCGGAAATTATATTGTTGGGTGCTACACCATTTGGACGGTCTCTGGCTCCCAGATTGGCTATTTCTTTGGACGCCGGACTAACTGCTGACTGTACTGACCTGCAGATTGATCCTTCCGATAATAGACTGGTGCAGATAAGACCGGCTTTCAGTGAAAATATACTGGCTCATATTAAAACCACCTCCGATCTGCAGATGGCCACAGTGAGATATAAAGAATTTGCAGAAGCAGAAAGAGATGAAGAGAGATCCGGAGAAATAACCAAAGAAGTCTCCGAAATTATGGAAGATTCAGGTTTAGAAATAATGGAAAGACTGGCAGGTAAAGACGTAAATATTACAGAAGAAGAAGTTATTGTAGCAGGAGGTAAAGGGCTAAAAAGTCCCGAAGATTTTTCTCTGTTGAGAGATCTGGCTGATAAGTTGAATGGAGAATTAGGAGCTTCTCGTGATGTTGTAGATGAAGATTATATAGGTAAGGAACACCAGGTAGGATACAGTGGCCATCGGGTTAAGCCGGTAATTTATATTGCATTTGGCATCTCCGGTGCCCCCCAGCATCTGGCTGGCATGAAAGAATCGGATACTATAATAGCTGTGAATAATGATCCTTCCGCTCCAATCTTTGAACATTGTGATTACGGAATAGTAGCAGATCTTTATGATGTCATACCTGCCTGGCTGGATAAGCTTGAAAAAGTGGAATAATACTATAGTGAACAATTTAAGGAGGTGATAGCTCCAGGATATTAAAACTATTCAGTGATCCTAATATGAAATTGTGGGATCAAACTGGAATGAAGAGCATTTTTATTAGGTTAGGAAGCTTGTTTAACGTATTAATTTTCCCGATTGTCCTGGAACATATTATATTAAAACTAGTGTTAATGAAAATTGACTTCAAAAACTCCAGAAAAGCCTTAAAAAAGAAGAAGAGGAGTCGATAATATATGTATGCCTTATTAGCCGCTATTCCTATTATAATCGTCGGTGTTCTAATGATTGGCTTTATGTGGCCTGCTATGAAAGCAATGCCTCTAGGCTGGGCTGCTGCAGCGATTATTGGTGCAATCTGGTGGGACATACCTTTAAACTGGCTGGTCGGTGCTTCTATAGGTGGAGTAATTGACGCTTTCGGAATTTTGTTGATAGTATTTGGAGCTCTACTGATACTACAGCTTTTAAAGGACAGTGGAGGCGTAGACAGTATTTCCTATTCAATGGCTACGGTTTCCACAGATAGACGAGTTCAGGCTCTTTTACTGGCCTTTCTTATGGGAGCATTTTTCGAAGGTGCTGCAGGTTTTGGTACTCCTGCGGCAGTAGCAGCGCCATTGCTGGTAGCATTGGGCCATCCCCCTCTTATTGCAGCAACAGTAGCCTTGATAGGTAATAGTGTTCCTGTTTCCTTTGGAGCAGTTGGAGTGCCTATCTGGGGTGGCATTAGCGTCGTAGAAGGTCTGGTTGAGATGCCCATAGAAAGCATGGGGGCGCAAATTGAAAACTTTAGAGTGTTCTTAGAATCAGTGGGGGGTTTTACTGCTGTATTAAACGGCAGCATGGCAATATTTATTCCTCTGGCTATAGTGGCAGTAATGACGAAAATTGCTGAAGGTTCTTTGCTTAAAGGACTAAAAGTCTGGCCACTGGCGATCTTCTCAGGTTTGATCTTTGGCATTCCCATGTTTTTAATAGCAAATTTCATTGGTCCGGAATTACCTTCTTTACTGGGATCTTTAATAGCCCTGCCCATTTTTGTCTTCGCAGTACGCAATAACTTTCTGGTTCCTAAAGATGAATGGGATTATCCACCTCAAGAAAATTGGGATGATGAATGGGAAGATGAAGTTGTAGCTGAAGCAGAAGTGCCAGATCCGGATGACCTGACAATAACTCCCTTCAAAGCCTGGCTTCCTTATTTGCTGATTGCGGCTATTCTGGTAATTACCAGAATCGAAGCCTTCGGTTTAGTAGGTACACTGCAGGGAGTTGAAATCGGTTGGGAGAATATACTGGGTACCGATATATCAGAAGGTATTGCTCCTCTATATAATCCCGGTATAATTCCCTTCCTGCTAGTTGCTTTAATTTCTCCTTATATCCTGGGAATGGAAAAAGGCAAGGCAGCTGGCTGCTGGAAAGAAACTTTGAATACAGTCAAACCTGCTGCTATAGCTCTGTTTTTTGCGGTGGCCATGGTGTACATTATGATGAACTCCGATCCTGTTGCTGAGTATACAATGCTGGAAGAAATGGCCTTTGCCGCAGCAAATGCCTTTGGTGGTGCCTGGCATTTCGGGGCTCCTTTTGTAGGGACTCTCGGTGCTTTCATAGCCGGCTCCAACACGGTCTCAAATATAATGTTCGGAGCTTTCCAGTTTGAGACTGCTCTGGCTTCTGGCGTAGAAGTTATTCCTACTCTCAGTTTACAGACTGCTGGTGCAGCTGGAGGTAATATGCTCTGTGTTCATAATGTAGTGGCCGCGATTACTACAGTAGGATTGGTCGGTAAAGAAGGTCTGGTAATGAGAAAAACTATTGTTGTGACAATATTATACGGCTTATTAATTGCACTTCTAACTACAGTACTGGTAGGAACATTATACGCAGGAATTTTCTAAAATAGAAATCTCAGGTCTGGGCCAGGAACAGTGTAGTGAATATTTGAATGTTCCTGGCCCTTTACTGAAAAATATTAAAATCGAGGAGGTTATCTTTTGAAATTTGATATTCCTTATGGGAGAGAAGGGATTTCTTTTACAGTAGAGGAGGAGAGAATTGCAGGAGTCCTGGAGTCGGAAGCAAATGAATATGAGCCGGAAGCTGACCAACGGACTTTGGTTGATAGTGCTCTGGCAGAGCCAATATCTTCTCCTCAATTAAAAGAGTTAGCCCGGGGGAGACAGGAAATAGTAATAATATGCAGTGACCATACCCGACCTGTGCCCAGTAGATTTATAATTCCGCCTATGTTAACAGAAATAAGAAAAGGCAATCCAGAAGCTAATATAAAACTTCTGATAGCCACCGGTTTTCACCGCCCTACCACAGAAAAAGAGCTCAAAGACAAATTTGGCTCTGAAATAGTTAAGCAGGAGGAAATAATTATCCACCACAGTGAGAAATCACAGGACATGGTAGAAGTAGGGACACTTCCTTCAGGTGTCAAATTGGAACTCAATAAACATGCCGTAGAAGCTGATTTACTGCTGGCAGAAGGTTTTATTGAACCTCACTTCTTTGCTGGTTTTTCCGGAGGCAGGAAAAGTGTGCTTCCCGGAGTAGCCAGTCGAGAAACTGTTTTGGGAAATCATTGCGGGGAGTTTATTGCTCATGAAAATGCCCGAACCGGCATTTTAGAAGGCAATCCCATGCATAAAGATATGCTTTATGCTGCCGAAAAAGCGGAACTGGAATTCATTGTCAATGTAGCAATAAATGAAGATAAAGAAATTATTAATGCTTTTGCCGGAGATTATAGACAGGCTCATGAAGAAGGATGTGAATTTGTTGCTGATCTGGCCGGGGTAAAAGCCGCTCCTGCTGATATAGTTATAACCACAAATGGCGGTTATCCATTAGATCAAAACATATATCAATCTGTGAAGGGTATGACTGCAGCAGAAGCTACCTGTAAAGATAATGGGGTAATAATCATTGCGGCCGAATGTTCTGATGGACATGGTGGTGAAGGTTTTTACAATACATTTTTAGAAGCTGATAGTGTGCAGCAAATAAGAGAAGATATTAAGAGCCGGGATATGTCAGAAACAGTTCCCGACCAGTGGGAATCACAAATATTGGCCAGAATTCTGGATAAATTTGAGGTTATTATGATTACCGCTGCTTCGGAGGAAATGGTAGAAAATATGTACATGCACAAAGCAAAAAGTATGGAAGAAGCTATTTCTCTTGCGGAAGAAATGGTTGAAGGTGTAGATAGTTCAATTACGGTAATACCAGATGGAGTTGCCGTAGTAGTTGAGTAGTAATAGATTGCTTAAATTTAAAGAAGTTTAGCCGGTCGTGGGAATTTGGGGGGATTATATGCAGGGCTGCATTTTTACAAATGCCGCCCTGCTTTATAATTTATTTATCTATTGATTAATTTTATTTTGAATTGTTACTTAGTTACTGGTTGGACTCTAGTGTTTTCAATTTCCTCTAATACATCCTGGGGAATTTTGCCGGAGTTTTCTCCTGCTTCCAGCAAAATTTGAGCAAAATCTTCCAGACTGAGATCATAATTTTCCCATTTTACGACTGATACATAAGTTTCTCTAATTTTTTCCCGTTCCAATTCTTCATCAGTAATGCCTGCGTAATCGAGAATCACTTCTTTAATTCTTTTATAGTCTTTGTCATTATTAATCCAGAATTTTTCTGAGTACAAATCTATTTCAGGTGCATTTAAAGTTTTACACAGTTCCTGTTCTTTTTCCCAGAGTCCTCTGTCAATTTTCATAAGATAAACCATCATTTCTTTTTTGTTCATTTTAAAAATCTCTCCTTAATTTTCTTTATTTTTGTTGAGTCTGATTTTTTAAAAAACCTTGGTGTCTAAATTTACATAACAGGTTTGTTTGGTTTTTTCTCCTTTCTTTAGATTGGATAAAATATAATATTATTTCATCAGGTCTAATATATTTATTCACCATAATAACCATACTCCCTGCAAAAAATACAAAATATGTCAAAATTGACATATATAAAAAGTAATAAGGCAAATTT
>CAYOFJ010000095.1:0-7437 GCA_964403065.1 uncultured Halanaerobiaceae bacterium
CGGCCTGTTTGAGCTCAGAAATTCTAATATATTCATCAACGGTATGGGCTCTCTCTTCAGTAGCTGGTCCAAAACCCAGTGTTTTTATATCATAATTTCCTGCTGACATGCTTCCATTAGTGCAAAACTCATATGTTCCTAACTGACCTGAAAGTCCACATTTCTCTAATGCATATATAGCTTTATTTACAAATTTATTATCTTGTGAATAATACCAGGCCGGTGCAAATTTAGGCATAAAATACTCCTTGCTGGTATAAGTGGAAAATTCTGCCTGATTAATCCCAACTTCAGCTTTGAATTCTGAATTATTTTGACTTAGATTATCAATAATAAGCTTTAAAGGTTCCAGAACTGATTGCTTGGTTTCTGACAGTAGTAATCTCCTATCGAAAGTTGCCTCACACAAATGTGGTATTACTGATCTCCCGGGATAAGGTTGAGAACGTATATCAGATAGCTCTAAAATAGCTCTACCCAGGTTTTCGTCAATAGGTAATTCAATTTCTTCAATTCGATCAAGAAAAAGCCTCATATTTTTTACAGCATTAATTCCTTCATCTGGGTTTGAAGTATGTGCAGATTGACCAAATGTCTTCACACCTATCTCTGCTCGCCCTCGTTGTCCATTCATGAGCTGACAATCACTAGCTTCCCCAATAATTACTAAATCAGGTTCGATCATATCTAAAACTTCGGTAAAAGTTGCACCTTCATGAAGCTCTTCACAAGTAGTCCCAGATAAATAAATATCATGAGTTATCTCTTCATTCATTGAAAGATAATTCAAAGAATAAACTGCTGCAGCCAAAGCTCCTTTCATATCTGCTGTACCTCGACCATATATCTTTCCCTGCTCTTTCCTGCCAGCAAAAGGAGGGTATTCCCAATTTTCTTCCTGAGCTCTAACAGTATCCAAATGAAAATCAAATAATATGCTTTTTTTTGATGGTTTCTCCTTCTTGCCAGGTAATTTTCCCGTAACATTACCAGCTGCATCTATTTTCACTTCTTTAAAATTTAAATTTTTCATTTCTTGTCTGAGTAAATCAGCTATTTCCTTTTCATTCTGATGTATGCTTTTAGTCTGAACTAATCGTTGACAAAAATCTATCATCTCATCTAAAAAATTCTTTTCTGTGTTTATATTTTTAGACAAAAATCATACCCCCTTATAAATTTAAATTATTTCAACGGTGAGTTTCAATCAAAAAATAAAGAAGAAGTATCAGCCGAAATAAACTCGCCTCTTCCAGGTTCGATATTATCCTGTAAATTTTGCTCATTCATAATAAGTTCTCCTCGACTAAAAACCATCTCTGGATACCCTTTGACTTCAAATCCTTCATAGGGGGTATAATCTGCTGCTGAATTTAGTTTTTGCTCATTGATTTTCACAGTTTTATCAGGATTTAAGATTGTTATATCAGCGTCTGTACCTTCAATTAAAGAACCTTTTTGCGGATAAAGGCCGAATATTTTGGCCGGGTTTGTTGATAATAATTTCATCAAATCAGTGTAATTTTTGTCTTCCTGATTAATTAAATAATCATGAATTAATGGAAGTAAAGTCTCTGTTCCCGGTATACCAGGTAATATTTCAAGACAATTATTGGTTCTAAACTTCTGCTGTTTATTATAAGAACAATGATCCGTTGCAATAACAGAAATATTACCTTCTTTCACTTCTTGCCATAAATATTGACTGTTGTGTCGGGATCTCAGAGGAGGAGTCATAAAGAACAGATTACCATTTTTTCCTGTCAAATATGAATGGTCCAGCAGTAAATGATGAGGGGTGGTTTCGGCAGTTATCCTGGCTCCCTCAATATTTAATTCTTTCTTAACTTTAGCCCCCTGTCGAGAAGAAAGATGTGCTATATATAGGGGCAAATCCATTTGTTTTGATAACTTTCCCAATTTTTCAATTGCCATACTTTCGGCTTCAGAAGGACGAATTTTACTGTGAAAAAATGGTTTAAGTAAATCGTGTTTAACATACACCTTTTCAATATCTTTAATAAGTTCATGATCCTCCGCATGTACAGTGATCAGTAATTCTTCTTCACTGGTTTTTTTGAATAATGATTTTAATTTGTCAGGAGGAAACATAAATCCTTCCTGTTTATAAGTGGTAAATATCTTTAAATTAGAAATACCACACCTCTGCTTCAAATCAGAGAGCTGATTTTTAACTGAGTTATCATAATTATATATACATTGATGCAAAGAAAAATCAATATATGAATCATTTGATATTTCCTTTATAGTATTATCGGCATCAGCTAATATATCTCCTCTATCTGTTTGGACCACATAGTCAATAAAAGTTGTAACTCCTCCCATTAAAGCAGATCGAGATCCTGTGGTAAAATTGTCTGCTGTTGCAGCATCTCTAGATTCCATAAAATAATGGGTGTGAGCATCTATAATTCCAGGCAACACATATTTACCTTGAAGATCTATTGTTTTTACATCTTCTTGCCTGCTCAAATTACTATCTTTATCTTTTTCCCGCATAATTTTTTCTATTCTATCATCTTTTATCAAAATATCCCCGCGGAAAACCTCAGATTCTGTAACTATATTCCCATTCTCTAACAAAAACTCAGACATTAATATACCCCCTTCCAATATATCAAATAATAATCAATTTTTAGATAATAGCAATTTATTCTCAAAGATATTCCTCAATATCTACTGAAGGATAAACAGCTTTTTCCAGATCATTTTTTTCTTCCCAAAGAGTTGCATCAATCCCCATTTTAGTTTGTACTCCTCGATCATCGCTGGCCGGATCCAGCTCATGGCCTTGAGAATTCTGTACATAAAAAATATCCTCACGCGGGTCTACCCTATTAGTAAAAGCCCACATAATCTCGGTGGGATCATAAATATCAACATCTGTATCTACCACAATAACATTTTTAATATTTACATAAGCTGTCATAGCTGCCATTGCAATATTTTTGGGCTCTCCAGGATTTTGTTTGTCAACAGACACTACTGCTAAAAAACCAGAACCATAAGGTGGAATGTGTACATTTTCAATATTATCTGAAACATATTCAACTTTTTCTTTTAATAGCGGCTCCCGGGGTAAAACATTACCCAAATTAATATGCTCAAAAGAAGCTCCATTTAAAGTTTGCCAAATAGGATTATCTCTATGACAAATAGCCTCAATTTCTATGACAGGGCTTTCCCATGGAACACCATAATGACCCGTAAACTCAGCTAAAGGTCCTTCCTTTTCTCTAATTTCAGGAAGAATTTTCCCCTCTATGACTATCTCCGATCTGGCTGGAACTTTAATATTATTGGTATGACATTCTGCTACTTCTAATGAATTTCCCCTTAAAGCAGAAGCAACTTCCATTTCGTCACCATCATATCTCACTCCAGCCGCTATCATAATCACAGGATCAACTCCCACTGCCACAGCTATTGGTAGAGGCTCTCCCGACTCTTCTGCTTTATCTAAAAATCCACGCAAATGGCGCCATTCATTAATCATTATCCCTAATTTTTTCTTGCCCTTTACCTGCATTCTTTGAAAAGATAGGTTCTGTCTGGTACTGTCAAAATCTTGAGAAACTGTGACGCCGGCTGTTATAAAAGCACCACCATCTTTAGGAGCATGTACAGGTATAGGCAGAGAACGTAGATTGATATCATCTTCCGTTAATATATTGTCTTTAAAAGGAGGGGTTCCCTTATATTCCCTGGGCTCCACAGGTTTTTTTAAAGAATTCTCCATTTTTTCAATAACTTCATCCTTATCACAATCCAAAGCCAGCGCTATCCTATCCTGACTGGCCAGGGCCCCACCTACAACGGGAATATCATAATCATTAACATTTTCGAATAACATCGCTTCCCTATTTTCTCTTTCGAAAGTAGCAATAACACTACCGATTTCATGTTCTATATCAACATTTTTTTCAATTCGAGCTAATTCATTATTATTTTCCAAAACTTTTAAAAAAGAACGTAAATCATTTATTGCCATATACATCACCACTTTTTGGTAAAATTATAGTTGGGTTTAAACCAATAAATCTTTTTTTAGTTCTCATTTTGGTTTTTTGCAAAAGGCATAACAAACTCAACTACAGCTTCACAAAATTGGCAGTCGTTTTTGCCCTCGTCATTTTTTGATTCTTCGGCACATTCAGGACAATAAATATATCCACAGGTAGGACACTTATAAGCTGCCTCTTCTCCAAATTCCTTTTTGCATTCATTACATTTCATTATCTTTTTCACTCCTAATTTTTCTCCTTATATAGATTTCTTAATAATTAATACAAATTGTTGGTTGCACTGCATCAAATCTAATTTGATACAATATCCACATTATGAACTCTGTTGTAACAATTGCCTCTATAATAAATTTGCCGAAAATACTTTACAGCGCAGCTTTCATATTTTTGGGATTTACAAATCAAAATCTTCTTTGACCATTTCCCATAAATCTAATTCTTCCAATTTATCCCTGGTGGGAATTCCTTTTTCATTCCAGCCTCGAAGTTCATAATATTTACTCAGCATATTTTCGATATCAATTACCAGGCCCTCTTCACTCACTTCCGAAGTTAACTTTCCCTCTTCAACCTCAAACACAGTTGCAGGTTCCTGGGTGAATCTTTGGGGAAGAAGATCATCTTTGCGTGACAAACCATGACGATAATTGTACATTCGCTCCAAATTTATTATTCTTTCTCCGGCTTCAAGAATTTCCTTTTCATCTAAATCCAACCAATCATTCAATTGAGAGACTCCTTCCGCCAGATCCCGGGGCAGCAAAGCAAAGTTTTCAGTAGTGGAAAATTTGCATACACCAAGAGCATCGGAAATAGCATTATATTCTTGAGTAAACTCAAGCATCTCCGGTTTGTACTTTTCATTGGTAACTTCAAGAATTTCCGGCATACATTCAGGAAAATACTCTTCTGCAATTTTAACATTTCCTGTTAAATCAATTGTAGGCAAGCCATAAAGGTGATCTGCCCCTCTATTTGAAGTTGCATGACCTAAACCATGTGCTTTGGCTATTCTTGGTTCCTGTCTGGGTAATTCCATACCTTTTACATGCAAAGCAAACTTTTCAGCTTCAGGGCCAATCTGTTCTGCAGCATTTTTTACACCATCAGCCAGTAAATCTCCGAGCCCTTCTCTATAGGTGATCATCTGCAAAAGGGAAATGATAGTTTCGGGATTCCCCCAGCTTAAATCTACCTCATCACTATCCAGAATTCCAGCTTCATGACATTCCATTGCAAATGAGATTAAGACTCCGGCTGATATTGTGTCAATACCATATTCATTGCAGAGCTTATTAGCATAAATTAAAATTTCAAGATCATCATTCCATACCATAGGTCCTAAAGCATTAAGTGTTTCATATTCTGGTCCCTCAATTTCACAGGATATCTCTTCACTTTCGACTCTGGACAATCTTGAACATCTTATAGGGCAGGAATAACAGCCAGTGTTCTTATACACATATTCATCTACTGCTTCAGCATTTATTTTTTCTCCGTTTATATATTGAACCTCTTGATGGTTTTTAGTTGGCAAATCTCCAATTTCATTTTTAGGATCAATCAACATTGGAGTACCCCATTTTCTGAGCAATTTAGATCCTTCATCCTTGCCAGCTTTTCTAGCCATTTCTACAGCTTTATCTTTAAATTCTTCAGGAAAATTTACTTCCCTTTCAGATTTAGCAACAACAGCCTTGAGTTTCTTAGAACCCATAACTGTTCCCATACCACAGCGTGCCGCGGTTCTGCCTCCATCATTTACTATCGAAGCAATTTTTACTAAGTTTTCTGCAGCCGGTCCAATGCATGATACTCTGGAGTTTTCATGTTTATTCTTTAGATGCTTTTCAGTATCTAATGCTTTTTTGCCCCAGAGATTAGTAGCATCCTTAATTTCTAATATATCATCCTCTACAAATAAGTATACAGGCTCGGAAGCAGCATTTGTAAATATAAGTGCTGCATACCCAGCTTTTCTCAACTCCGGTCCAAAAAATCCCGAAGCATTGGAGTATCCATAAGCTTGAGTCTGAGGAGACTTGGCTGTAACTGTATATCTAGCTCCTGTGGGCCAGGGGGTTCCTGTCAGCAAACCGGGTGAAAATATAAGGATATTTTCTTCTGAAAGAGGATCGACTTCCTCACCCACATTTTCATAGAGTATTTTGGCAGCATAACCACGGCTTCCTAAAAATCTTTTTAAATCTTCCTTTGATACTGGTTCTGTTTCTATCTCTCTTTCTTTTAAGTCAATCCAGGCAACTTTATCCATATTTACATTATCCCTCCCGGATTATTTATCTACTAATCTGCAGCGCTTCAACCGGACAAACAAAAGAACAGTATCCACAATGCCGACATAAATCTTCATCAAGATTCATTTTCTTTCCCTGCAAAAAACGAGCATTATAAGGACAAACCTGCACACATTTATTGCATTCTGTGCAAATTTCTGGCTTATAGATAAAATCAAACTCCTCAGTAACTTCCTCGTGAGCCCTATTTTCCACTGCTAAACCAATGATATCTTTATAATCATCATAGTTTAGTCTTTCTAATTCTTTATCCATATTTTCATAAAGTGTCTCTATATATCCAACTCCATTTTTTATTAGAGCAGAACAGACTCCAATTAAATCTGCCCCTGACATCATCATTTCTATTGCATCTTTTCCATCCATAATTCCTCCAAGTCCAATTATTGGCACCTCTATTTTTTCTGCAACTCTAGCAATTAACCCCTGAGTAACGGGCCTAATAGCGCCCCCAGTCAACCATCCCAACCCATCTTGTCCTGGTAGTTTTGGGCTGCCATTCTCTATATTTACTGTAAAAACCGGTCCAATGGAATCCATAATAGTCAAAGCATCTATATTTTTGTTGGCGGCTTTCAAGGTCTTTTCCACTGGATTAGTCCAATTATAGCTAATTTTAACAACAAGGGGCAATGAAGTTTTCTTGCTTGCAATATCTATCATATCCAGAATTTCATGTTCATGATATGACACAAGTTCGAGACAGTCAGCTCCTGCAGCTTCTATACTTTCGGCATACTGTTCTACTTCTTCTGTCGTATGTCCCAGTGAAGCTACTACAACTGCTTCATGTTCTTTAACAGCCGGTAATTCTTGTTTAATCCATTTTTCCGGTGAAAGATCACTCCATTTTTCTGCATTGATAAGACTTTTAGAACCCTCAGGAGCTATGTGCGGCAAAGGATTAACAGCTTTTTTTGCTCTTATTGTTTTAGTCACCACAGCTCCTGCGCCAGCTTTATGAGCTCTTTTAATTCCATCAGCATTGTAGGTTAGAGGTCCGGAGCCAACTATAATTGGACTTTGAAGCTGAAAATCACATAAAGAAAAGTTTGATTTTGTATTTTCCATTA
>CAYOFJ010000096.1:0-7366 GCA_964403065.1 uncultured Halanaerobiaceae bacterium
AAAGACATATAATAGGTGTGAGGAAATTCTGCAGGAAAGAATGAATCTGGAACCCGGCAAGGAAATTGAAGAACTATACAAAGAAATAACAAAGAAATCTGAAATGAAATAAGCCGGCGGTTTAATAATTGCCACAGGCCTAAATTTTAACCGCCGGTTTGGATTATCTTTAATTGTTTTTCGACAAACTGAACTGAAGAAAAACCAAATTAATATAATTATCCTCTTTGATAAATTATAAAGTAGTTTGAAGCTGCACTACCCCCGATGTTATAACTCGCCCCAATTTCAGCTCCTTCTATATTAACGCCGAGAGGGTTATCCAGAAGTTGTCGGGTGCAAAGTACGGCCATGGAAACTCCTGTAGCCCCTACCGGGTGTCCTTTGGCTTTAAGCCCACCTGAAGGATTAACAGGAAGACAACCATCAGCTTCTGTCCAGCCTTCTTCAACGGCTTTTGTTCCTTCACCATCTTCTGTCAGGCCTAAAGTTTCGTAACTTAATAATTCTGCTATTGTAAAACAATCATGAACTTCTGCAAAGTCAAGATCGTTAACGGTTAAGCCCGTTTTCTGGTAAGCTGCTTTTACGGCTTTTTTGCCAGCAGTAAATTTATGATTGGATTTGTTTTCTAAAGAGAGATAATCAGTAGTATGACTAATATTAAGTATATCAACTTTTTGTTTTTTTCTGGAAGCTATTTCTGAATTAGTCATAACCAGAGCTGCAGCTCCATCGGAAATTAAAGAGCAGTCATACATGCGGAGAGGAGGTGCTATAACGGGATTTTTATCATCTGGCAAATTTAATATATCTTCATATGTGCAGTCCCAGGGCATTTGGGCTAAAGGATTTTTGCCAGCATTACGATGATTTTTAGCAGCTATGCGGGCAAATATTTCTCTCAATTTTTCCATTTCCAGACCATGAAAATCGCTGTAACTGCTGGCAAATTCAGCAAATAATCCGGGGAAGGTTATGCCTTCTGCCCCTTCTTCCGGCCAGTAAGACGCTTTAGATAAAATTTTCATGGTATCTTTGGTGTCCACGGTGCTCATCTTTTCCACCCCTATAACCAGGGCAAAATCTACTTCCCCCAATTCCACTGCTTTTCTGGCTTCATCAATTGCTGCCGAACCGGAAGCACAGGCATTTTCTATTCTTACTGCCGGTGTACTGGCAAGCTCAGGGTGAATATTGAGGGCATAAGGTGCGAGATGTTCCTGATTATTAAAACTTCCTCCACTGAAATTGGCCAGCCAGATTCCTCCCACCGCAGCAGGATTTATGCTGGCATTTTCCAGAGCTTCTTTTCCTGCCTTTTCAATAAGTTCATATATGTCTTTTTCCAGATTTCCCACTTCAGTATGACCTGTTCCTATTATACTAACGCTCATAAGCTTCCCCCCAGAATATAATATTGGCTAATATTTTTGGTTTTCCGGCAAAACCCAATCAGCTTAGCTTATTTAATTTCTATCGTAAAAAATTCATAATAACCTTTACCAACTGTTCCATGTCGTCAATTAAAGGTGAATGACCGCAGTTTTCTAAATAAACCAGCTCCGCATTATCTTCCAGGTCTTCCGCAGTCTGTTTGGCCATATCTTCAGTTATAACTTTGTCGTCTTCTCCCCACAGCACAAGGGTAGGAGCTTCTATTTCTTCAGCTTTATTGTTGCCTGGTTCCAGGCCATTATGCTCTGAACTTATATTGAAATGAGCGAGAGAGTAATATATATCAACTAAATTGCGTTGAGTAAGAATGTCATCCAGATATTCCTCATATTTCTCGGCCGAGGGTTTGTTATTGGTATAAATCAGTTCATTCCATACCTGGCGAATGAATTCTTTATTACCCTGTTCCTGGGCAGTTTTGATGGGTTGGGTTTTTACGGGATCGGCGGCAATTTCTTCTTTGGTTTCCAGAAGTTTGCCGGGGATTGGCTGGCCATTTTCATCTTTTTCAAACATGGGATAGCCCCTGGTGCTGACTGATTCCAGCAGGATCAATTTTTCTGTTTCTTCGGGTCTATCGGCGGCGATTTCCATTGCTACCCCGCCTCCGGTAGACCAGCCTAAAAGAGAATAATTGCTGTAATCTTTTTGGTCCAGAACTTCTTTGATATCTTCAGCCAGCTCAGCCAGCGAATCTATTTCCTGGTTATATGATGATTCCCCGAAACCCCTCATATCTGGTGCTAAAATGTGTAGATCTTCGGGCAGAGCATCTATCAGAATGTCGAAATGTTTGGAAGAAACCATGTTACCGTGAATTAAAACCAGCTTTTCTCCCCCTGTTTTTCTCTCGCGGCAGGCAATTGTTTCTCCATTTTCCAGATTGATTTTTTCCATTTCCATATCGGCAAAACTCATACTGGAACCCCCTTATTGATATTTTCTTAAATCGTTTACTCTCTTCCTAATTTTATCATAGTAAACTCAGGTTACAAATTGGTTACAGAAGCTTATAAGTTTTGCTTTTTCCAATCGGGCCTGACCCCAGGCCAATACACTGTGTTCCGCCCCAGGATGTGCAGGCTGAGAGTAAGCTTAGGGAAGAAATTTCGCGATGAAAACACAATTTATTGGTCGAAAAACAAGATCTGACCAGGGAAAAATTTCTTTTTGTAACTATTTTGAAACTACAATATAGTATAGTATAATTAAGAAACAAAACTCAATAGGATTTGCTAAATAAGCATTTATAATCCGGCAGTAATTCTGGGTTATATTTTCGTTATTGATTTCTGCAGGTAAGGAGGCTGTAAATTGCACTGGCAGATATTTATTCAAAATATCGTTGGTGGTTTGGAAACGGGAAGTTTATATGCCCTGGCAGCCCTGGGGGTCGTATTAATCTATCGGGTTTCTGATGTAACTAATTTTGCCCAGGGCGAAATGGCCATGTTTAGTACATTTATGACTTTTACCATCTGGACATTTTTGCGGGGCACAGGTTTTTCCTATCCCTATGCGGGGGCTTTTGTAGGAGGGGTAACGGCAGCCGCTGTATTTGGATTTTTGATTGAACGAATATTTATTCGCCCTACCAGTGATAGTTCACTGCTGGGCAAAATGATTGTCACTTTTGGTTTGATTTTGATCGTTAATGGCAGTGCCGGAGCTATTTTTGGCACCGATTCTCATTACATGCAGCGGGCAGTTTCAGGCACAATTAGAATAGGAAATATTATTCTTACTCCTCATTCATTTTTTGTAATTGGTCTCGCTATAATAATTATGGGAGCACTTTTCTGGATGATTAGGAATACTTATTTAGGGCTGGCCATAAGAGCTACAGCCCAGGATGATGAAATGGCCAAAATGATGGGGATCAATACCCAGAAGGTAACCGCCTTCACCTGGATTATGGCCACTGTTTTGGGTTCAATTGCTGGACTGATGATAGCCCCAGCCACTAATGTATATATAGGAATGATGTCTGATGTGCACTTGAAATCATTCATCGCCGCTGTTTTAGGTGGATTTACCTCTTTTATAGGTCCGGTTATCGGCGGGCTGGTTATCGGTGTGATGGACAATTTAGTAGGATATTATATATCTACAGACTGGCAGACAGTCATCGTATATGGATTTTTAATAATGGTATTAATATTTAAACCTTACGGTATTTTTGGCGATAAGCCGCAAAAGAAGGTGTAATTGATGGAGTATTTAAAAAAATTTCGCAGTCACCCTTACAATAAATATGTTCTGGGAATTATTCTGTTCATGCTGGTGATCTGGATTGACACTCATTTTGAATTTTTCCGCAGCCGTACCATAAATTTATTTATAAGAGTGGTTTATTTTAGCATAGTAGCACTGGGCTTTAACTTTCTGCTGGGATATGCAGGGCAGATTTCTCTAGGACATGCGGCTTTTATGGGACTGGGGGCATATTTGACAGCTTTTATAAGTAATGAATGGGGAATTCCTTTTATACTTGTGCTTTTTATTTCCGGGCTTATTCCCATGTTTTTTGGCGCCTTGCTGGGGCTGGTAGCATTACGGCTGGAAAGATTGTATCTTGCTATTGCTACTCTGGGATTAGGTGTTACCATCCAGTATATATTTCAGGAATGGGTGGCTTTTACAGGTGGTTTTAGCGGGGTGAGAGTAAATAGGCCGGTGATATTTGGTTATAGTTTTGGCTATTCCCGGCACTTTCTGCTGCTTATATCTCTGGTTTTGCTGGCTGTGATAATTATTTCTTATAATTTCTCGCGCTCACGTACGGGAAGAGCTTTAAAAGCGATGCGAGACAGTGAATATGCTGCTCAATCTCTGGGAGTTAATCTGGTTAAATATAAGCTACTTTCTTTTGCCGCCAGCGCCTTTTATGTGGGTCTGGCAGGTTCACTTTATGCTTATGCAGAAAGGTATATTCACCCGGCCACCTGGGGTGTAGAACTTTCCCTCGACATGCTGGCTATGGTGGTAATTGGAGGCCTGGCTTCCATTGGAGGAAGCATAGTAGGAGCTGCCTTTTTGGTTCTTATACCCCAGATGACACGTGGCATACCTTTATTACAGGATATCACCAATATCAATATAATTTTAACCGGTCTGGCTATGATTCTGGTAATAAAATTCATGCCCATGGGCATATATAATTGGTTTGAGCTCAAAGTAATTAATCCTATATTTCGCCAAAAAAGCGTTAAAGAGCCGAGACATAAAGGGCTGCAGGAGGATGAAGGAGCATGAATATTTTACAGGTAAATAATCTCACAAAAACTTTTGGTGGTTTGACAGCAGTAGATGATTTGAGTTTTTCCATAGAAGATGGTGAAATTTACGGCTTGATTGGGCCCAATGGGGCTGGCAAGACTACAATATTTAATATCATTACCAGGTTTTATGATCCAGATACGGGTGAGGTTATTTTGCACACTGATGATAAAAAAGTGAATTTATTGGATTATAGGGTTGATGAAGTAATAAATTTCGGAGTGGCCAGAACCTTTCAGAACTTAGAGTTATTCAACAATCTGACTGTTCTGGAAAATTTACTGGTGGGACAGCATATCAATATAAAAACCAATTTCATTCAGGAGTTGTTGCGTCTGCCGGGGTTTGACAGCAGAGAAGAAAGGGCCAGAAAAGAAGCTATAAAAATGCTGGATTTTTTTGATCTGGCAGAGAGTAAAGACATGCCTGCAGGTTCTCTGCCTTATGGCGGGCAAAAACTGCTGGAACTGGCCAGAATTTTACTGTCAGAGCCTGAACTGCTGCTGCTGGATGAACCTGCTGCCGGATTAAATGCTCAGGAAACTAATAAGCTGTCTGCTCTGCTGCAAAAAATCCGGGAGCAATTTGAGGTAACAGTTTTTATTGTAGAACATGATATGGATATTGTTATGAATATATGTGAAAGAATTTGTGCGATAAATTTTGGCGAAGCAATTAAGATTGGTACCCCACAGGAAATTCAAAACAGCAAGGCTGTACAGGAAGCCTATCTGGGAAGTGAGGAAGCTTAATATGCAGGAGATATTAAAATTAGAGGATATTTCGGCATATTATGGAAGTATTCAGGCCCTGGAAAAGATAAATTTAGAAGTGAATGAAGGAGAAATTGTAGCTTTACTGGGTGCTAATGGTGCCGGAAAGTCGACTACTTTGAAGGTGATCACCGGTTTGTTAAATCCTGAAAATGGAAGAGTAGTTTTTTCGGGGGAGAATATAACAGGTGAGACAGTAGATAATATTGTGAACAAAGGTATAACCCATGTACCCGAAGGTAGGAGAATTTTTCCAGAACTATCTGTAAAAGAAAATTTGAAAGCGGGAAGTTATTCTATCCGCAAAAAGGATGAATCCTGGCAGGAAAAATTACCATATGTTTTTGATTATTTTCCGGTGCTGGAAGACAGACAAAAACAAAAAGGTGGAACTCTTTCTGGCGGGGAGCAGCAGATGCTGGCTATCGCCAGGGGGCTTATGGCAGAACCGGAACTTATGCTACTGGATGAGCCTTCACTGGGGCTGGCTCCTTTGATTGTGGAAGATATTTTTGAAATTATAAAAGAGATAAATAAAGCAGGAACTACAGTTTTTATAGTAGAACAGAACGCTACACTGGCCTTAGAACTTGCTGATAGAGCTTATGTTATGGAAACGGGAAACATCGTGGAATCTGGTTCTGCTGAAGAGTTAGCTGAAAAGGAGGTGGTTAAAGAAGCTTATCTGGGTAGAGAAGAATAGCTTAGTTTGCTGATTTTTATTATTTGTTCCAACAAAAGCTGAAAACAAAAGCAAAAATGAAGTGGGTTAAAAATCAAAAATATTATTTAGGGGGATTAACATGTTTAAAAAATTTGCTCTGAGTTTTATTGTGGTGGTTATGGCGGTAACTATGATTATGTCCGCTTCAGCTCTGGCTTCTCAACAGGGAGTTACAGAAGACACAATTGAAGTTGGTTCAGTAGGAGTTCAATCAGGACCCACAGCTTTCATCGGTATTCCTTATTATCAGGGAATGAGAGCTTATTTCAATACTGTTAATGAGGAAGGTGGAATAGAGGGAAGAGAAATTGAACTTACTGTCAGAGATGATGAATTTGATCCTGCTCAGTCTCGCGACCACATAGAAGAGCTTATTTATGACGAAGAAGTCTTTGCCATAGTGGGTCAGCTGGGCACTCCCGGTGTAATAGCTTCTGCTGAGCTGGTGAGAGAAGCCGGCATACCATCTGTTTATTTTGGTTCCGGGGCAGTAGAACTCACAGAATTGGGCGAGAACTTCTTCCCGGTACAACCTAATTATGTTCATGAAGGTAAAATGAAAGCTATGTTTGCGGAAGAACACTTTGAAGCTGACAGCATCGCTGTTTTATATCAAAATGATGATGTGGGGCGAGATGGTCTGGCAGGAATTGAAGAGGGGTTAGCAGAAATGGGACGAGAAGATATGCTGGATGATGATGCAGCAATATCTTACAGTCCGGGAACCACTGATTTTACTTCACAGATACAGCGAGTTATGGTACAGGACCCTGATCTCCTTATTATATATGGGCTGGCTGACACTGCTTCCCTTATAGTGAGAGCTGCGGAAGATTTCGGACTGGATATGCCCATGCTTACAACTTATTCCAATGCCGATGATTCCTTCATCGATACCATAGAACCGGCAGAAGCAGCACCAAACGTAATTGAAAATCTTCATATCATGGGATGGCTGGAAGTTGATGAAGAATCATTAAGACCTCTGGAAAATGCCATGGAGCAGTACTTCCCCGAGGGATTGATAAACTCTTATACCATGGCAGGCTGGGTTGCTGGTGAAACGTTTGTTGCCGGTCTGAGAGAAGTTGAAGGTGAATTGACCTGGGAAAACTATATTGAAGCCATGAAC
>CAYOFJ010000097.1:0-7361 GCA_964403065.1 uncultured Halanaerobiaceae bacterium
TATAGCTTTCAATTATAAGTATTAAGAAAATGACTAAAACTATATTCAACCAACTAAAATGGAGAAGATTCCAATGTATTAACTCTCTTTTTGTAAAATATCACGGGCTATATCTCTGGCCCTGTCTCTGGCATTGGGAGTCCCATTCTTAAGCCAATCATCCCAATCCTGATTTTCATGCAGAGCATCCTCAAAAAATTCCGAACGCATATATTTTAGAGTAGAATCCGTAGTGAGAAAATTACCCTCAGGACCTACTTGTTTAATTTCTTCCACGGCTAACCGTTCTTCGGTAAATTCCAGTCCCCGTAAAACTCGTTTGGCCGCTCCCAAAATTTGGTTATCAATTACATACTGTTCATATGCCACACACATAGCGGAATTCAGCAGGCCTGCAGCATCATGTATATAATTTGCACCAGAAAGAACTGAAAGTAAAATCCCACCCATTTTTTCATAACCAGCTTTAATATCAGGAGTCTTACTGTCTGAAACTCCGGCAGTATTATATATAGGAAGTTCATAATATTGAGCCATCTCCGCACAGGCTGCATTCATCATCCCCATCTCTATGGAACCAAATCTAAAATCAGAGCTTCTCATATCCATGGTAGTAGGAACCACTGAATACATGGTTTTAGCTCCCGGATCGATAATCTGGCTGAAAGTGACAGTAAAAAGGGCTTCAGCGTTAGTCTGCACGATAGTTCCGGGCAACGTAATAGGACTTGTTGCTCCAGCTATAGGTGCAGGCGGGCCAACTACCGGAATTCCCTTTTCTACTGCATGTTGGAAATATACTGTATAATCTCTTTCCATAGAAAGCGGGCTCATAATATTGGCAATAAAAGAAATTATAGGTTTTTCTTTTAGCTTTTTTTCCGAGCCGGCAATTTTGACCGCTTCTTTTATTACTTTTTTTATTCCCTCCAGAGTATAAACTCCACCCATAACATGTTTGCTGGTATGAGCAAGTGAATTTAAAAATCTGGCTTCATCCGCTCCTTCTTTGCCTGCATCACCGGGAAAAACTGGTATAACGAAAAAGTCAATATGTTCAAGACTATCAACAAGCCGGGATATATTAATTACATCTTCCGTAACCGCTTCCCGTTTTTTTCCGGTTTCCAGATCAAGAACATTAACAGCCGTACCTCCTGTACCGGTGTAAACTCGGGTACTACCAAGCTCCAGATGATGGTCCTTTTCACGACCATATAATACAATCCGGGAAGGAGCAGATGAAATGGCATCTTCCACCATTGCAGGTGGCAGCCTAACTATTTCCTCTGAAAATTCCACCTCAGCCCCTTTGTCCGCAAACAATTCCAGGGCCTGTTCATCCTCTACTTTTACACCAGTTTCATTCAATACCTCTAGAGAAGATTCATGAATTTTATCCATTTGCTTCTTGCTCAAAAATTTCAGCATCTTGCCCTTATAAACCATCACCTATCCACCTCAGTTTTATTTTAATTTCTCATGCCAAAAATGGATTAGATTTTTACTCGCTTCATTTCCCTGGTCGTTAAATTTTAAAGTCACATCAAAACCGCTTTAGTTCTCTTAAATATTTATGACTAATAAGTATCTTCCAATAATAGGTCAGAATAATTATCTTCAACCCGCCGGAAAAATTCACTGTCTATTTCTGGGTCATGAGAGGCAAGAATATCCGCTGCTATTTCAGATGCTATTTTGTCCACCTTCTTTTCCCCTTCATCCTCCCACTTTTCCCGTGGATGACGATTACTCAAAGTTGGTTGATAATACTCAGATTTCATATACTTATAGGTGTGGTCATCAGTGAGGTATTCGCCTCCGGGACCAATTCTTTTTATTACATCAAGAGCCAGGGTCTCTTCATTGACTTCTATACCGCGCACTGCCCTTTTTGCCATACCAATTATTTCATTATCAACTACATATTTTTCATAAGCTACCGTCTGACACATTTCCAGAATTCCGGCCGCATCATGAATAAAATTAGCACCAGCTAACCCTGCAATAAGATTTGTCATTGCTGACTCATAACCCGCCTGCACATCGAGCACCTTGGCATCACTCATTCCCGCAGTGGAATACAAAGGAAGTTCCAGATGTTGAGAAAGCTGGGCCAACCCCGCATGCATAAGACCCATTTCTATTTCTCCAGTAATATATATAGCCTGTTTTAGATCCAGTACAGACGCGGTCGAAGCCAAAAGAACCGGAGTGCCAGGATTTACCAGCTGAGCCAGCACTATTCCCGCCAGTGACTCTGCCGCCATCAAAACAATATTCCCTGCAATAGTGACCGGGCCTGTAGCTCCCGCCAGCGGTTCTGCCGGTACAGCCAGGGGTAGACCTGTACGAGCAATTTTAATAAGAAAATTGGTATAAGTTTTATCCAGAATCAAAGGTGATACCACACAGGTTATAAAAGATATGAAAGGCTCATCTCTGAGTTTCTCCCGACCCCCGGCCAACTCAGCCGCCAGATCAATTACCTTTTCAATTCCCTGAGCGGAATAGACTCCTCCCATTACATGTTTTCGAGTATTCTTAAGGGAATGATAGAACCTATTGATATCGACATTTTCATTGTCACAATTATGAGGATAGACGGGTATAACTAAAAAATCTATATTAGCCAGATAATCAACCAGCCGTGAAATATTAGCAACATCACTAATCTCTACTTTCCTCTGCCTGCCGGTCTCCATATCGAGAACATTTAGCACTGTACCGCCCGTACCAAAATAAACTTTGTTTTCACTTACATCCAGATTATATTCTGAATTTCGGCCATGAAGAGTGACACTGGATGGAGCCTGCTCAAGTGCCTTATCGATCATTTTTGAGGTCAACCGGACCCTCTTGTTGTCTCTATCAACTTCTGCCCCACCTTCAGCAAAAATTTTGCGAGCTTCTTTACTATTTACTTCCAGGCCCGTGGTAGTTAAAATCTCATAGATCGAATTTTCCATCTGGTTAAGCTCATTTTCAGTCATAGGGTTGTAGTCTTTTCCTCGCAGACCAATATTTATATTCCCCTCCCCTTCCCCGACTGTTTTCATGGTTTAAATTCCCTCCAATTTTTATAATTTAAAAAATTTTGAAATTAATTGTTTTAATTATTCCTTCTTCAATATAATCTTACCATTAACCAGCCCTATATTTAATACAAAAATCTATTATAAATTTTCAATCTTCTATCAAAATAATATATTTCGAGAGAATATATTGCGATTTGTCCGGGTTAGAAGTTCAAATAACTTTAGAGGAGGAATAAAGGGAGGAGAAAAAAGTATAAATAATGGTGCAAGAGGAATATAAAATATTCTGTTATGAATATTTAAACCGTCTAATAACATTAGCAGTCAGGTTCCCTATCATTCCAGTTATTTTCCCTCATCATTGTCACAAATTCCTCTGCCAGGTTCGGGTCAAACTGACTACCCGCACATCTTTCAATTTCGGCCAGAGCCTCTTCTTTGCTGACCGCTTCTTTGTATGGTCTACCTGTTCGCATAACATCATAGGCATCTACTATGGCAATTAATCTGGATAATAGGGGGATCTCTTCTTTCTCTAAATTTTCCGGATAGCCGTCTCCATTCCAGTGTTCATGATGGTGTAATATTTCTTTAGCAATGTGAGCAAACTCTTCTGTCGCCGCTGCTATGGTATGTCCTCTCTCGGGGTGTTCTTTAATAATCTCCCATTGCACATTTGTTAATTTCTCGGGTTTGGTCAAAATTTCTTCTGAAATAGTTGTTTTTCCTACATCGTGCAGAGTTGCCAGCAGAGACAGCTTATTTAACTGTTCATTAGGTAAACCCAATTTTTCGCCTAGTTTGTGAGCCAGTTCGGAAATTCTCATTGCGTGCTCTTTTGTCTCCGCACTTTTGGCTGCCAGAGCATTTAACATATTCTGAACCAGCTTATTTTCTGCACTGTTAACTTTTGTCAGTTTATCTTTATACATTCTCTCATCAGCTCTGGCTAAGGTCTCATCCAGATCTTCTGTTATCGCTTCTTTAGCCGCCACACCGATGCCCAGAGTAATGGGAATCCCTTCAAACTCTTCATTTTCACAGGACTCCTCAATTCGACTGCCAATTTCTCGGGCTGTCTCAATATCAGTACTCGGCAGTAAAACGACAAATTCATCCCCGGCCCAGCGGGCCAATACGTCTTCACCTCTAATATTTTTCCGCAAAATATCAGCAACTTTAATTAATAATTCGTCTCCTTTTTTGTGACCATAGGTATCATTAACAATCTTCATACCATTTACATCACACATTATGAGACTTATAGGGAGCTGTCTGGCAGTATCAATGCGCTGCATCTCTTCTTCCAGATAATAACGATTATATAGATCTGTTAAACCATCATGATAGCTTAAATATTTTAACTTTTCTTCTTTCTCTTTAAGCTCGGTGATGTCCATCTGCATGGAAAGTATACCGGGTTCACCAGAAGGCAGAGTAACTCTGGTTTCATTAAGATGCACATAAAACTTTTCTCCTGATTTCCTGCGGCTGATCGCCGTAAATTCTGTTTCTTCTCCTGACATTATTCGGTCAATATTCTCTCTGGCCTCCTGTTTATATTCTTCCGGCACCAGGGTTTCCAATACATTGCTGCCCACAAGCTCATCTTCATCAAAGCCAGATATCTCACAGAGACTCTCATTAACTTCAAGAATATTTCCTTCCCTATCCTCCAGCATTATACCTACCGGAGCAGTCTCAAATATTTTGCGGTACTGCTCCTCTCTTACTCGTAATTTTTTCTGAGTTTCTTTTAATTCCGAAATGTCAATAAGTGTACCAATTCCCGCCGGCTCTCCTTCATACTTAATCTGGGTCCCGGAAAATAATACCCAGATTTTTTCTCCGTCCTTCCTTTTAATTTTATATTCATAGCTGGAAACTGGTTTTTCACCTTTCAAACGAGCATATCCTCTTTCCTTAACCATTTCTTTGTGCTCAGGGGCCGTAAGCTCCCAGAAATTTTTGCGCAGAATTTCCTCACTAGAATAACCCGTCATTTCTTCCAGAGCGGGATTTACATACTCGAATTTTTCTCTATATACAAATAAGCCAAAGGGACTGGTTTCCGCCAGAGATTGAAATCTATTCTTTTCTTCTTTTAGCCTTCTTTCAGCTTCTACTCTCTCAGTAATATTAGTCCTCATTGTCAATACGCCTTTTTCACCTTCAGGCAGCTGTACCATAGTTTCTTTGAGATTTATATAATATTTTTCGTCCGATTTATCCCGGGAATGCAAAACCTGTTCTAGACTTTCCCCGGAAAGTAGTTTTTCAAAATCTTCTCTGGCTTTTTCCTCATACCCCTCGGGAACTACGGTATCGATAAAGCAACTGCCAATTAATTCTTCTTTTTCATAACCTGTCATCTCACATAATTTATCATTAACATCTATAATTATACCGTCTGAATTTTTTAGCTCCATACCTATGGGAGCAGTTTCAAAGGTCTTGCGATACTGATGCTCTCTAATCCTCAATTTTTTCTCCATCTGTTTTCTTTCAGTTATGTCCCTGGCAAAAACAAATTCATATTCTTCATCTTTATACTGAAAATACTGACTTACTACACTGGCAGGAAAAACTTCCCCCTCGGCTGTAACGAGTTCTTTTTCATAAGAGATGGAATTATTTTGTTTTATCCGCTGCCAGAATTTCTCTCTATCAACCCATTCATCCTCCCGCAAAATATTTCTCACATCCATATTTTTCATTTCTACAGGGGAATATCCCAGCTTTTCTCTGGTTGTTTTATTTACATACAAAATCTTACCTCGGGGGGTGACTCTAAATACCATTACATCCGCATTGTCCAGGGAAAATTTTGTCATTTCCAGCTCTCTTTCTACTACTTGAGGCTTTAAATTGTTTCGCGAAACTCCATCAATTTCTGTCTCTTTCTCCCTGTCATATTTCTGGCAGGGAGTTATATCTTCCTGCAAAACTAGAGCCCCATTCTTATGAGGACTGACCTTAATCTCAAACCTGCGCTCTATTCCGTTATATTCAAGAAAAATTTCCTTTTTAAATAACTCTCCGTCTTCTTTCACTATGTTTATAATCCCATCTTTAATATTTTCAATAGTTTTGTCATTACAACCCGTTTCTGCCAGTATTTCATGATATTTATTACCCGGGCCTGTTTTTTCTGGAGACAGGTTAAACCCGGCAAACATTTCTTTCCACTTCTGATTTACCAGTTTAATAGATATATCATCTCCCAGCAGCGCTGCTCCTTCCGGCAATGAATAAAATATGGAATCAGGATCGAATTTTACATCACCAGTATAGTCAAAAATAAAAGACCCCCCCAGAACAGTAACATAAATTATTCTTTGTTGCGGATCAATGCAAAAATCTGCCTTTGAATATGAAGGCAGTATATAACAATAATTTAAAAATAATTGAAACTTTTGTTCCATTTTGAGATTACCACATAATTTCAGTTAAATCAAATTATTGAACCTGAAAAAATTTTGGGGGGTTAAAGTAAGGCAAAAAATAATCCCGGGAGAAAAACATCCCGGGCAATTATCACTATTCAATTATATTATCAGCCGATTTCATTATTGTATTACCAGCAGTGATTACCGCTACCGAAACCTCCCGAAAAAGGACTTCTAATTCCCGGAAACGATCCATGAAATCCACCCGGGCTAAAATTAGAATCGGCCGGACCACGAGAGCTAACTCCTCTTCTACCTCCTCTGGAACTTGATCCATGGTGGTGTGAATCATGCCATCTATCTCTGTAATCCTCTTGACTCCATTCCTCTTCCCGTTCCTCATAAAGTTCTTCGCGCCATTCCCTTTCATATTCGCTTCTTAATTCGTAAAATTCCTCCTGCAGAGCAAAAATTTCATCTTCAACTTCTTCTAAAGCATCTGAGTCAGCATCCTCAAGGAGCAGATCCTGATATTGTTCATATAATGCCCTACTTTGCTGTTGAAGACGCCATATTTCCCTAGCAAACTCGTCTTCCTCAAACTGAGCTGTTACAGATGTCATTCCTCCAGCCAGAAAAACCAGCAGCAGTACCAGACCAGCAGCAACAAACTTTTTGTTTAATCTCATAACTAAATCACCTCTAATTGGATATTTTGATAATAAAATTTAGATAAAATTAAGCTTATCTTTTAACTCAATATTAGTATATGAATTAAATGTAAAGAAAATATGAATTTCTGCAAATTTTTTTGAGCCACTTCATTCACAGCTGCTGTCAGATAACTTCTTATATTAACTATTCACCAGCTTAATAGGCTTAAATTTGAATATTTGAATATGCAAATTGCAAAATACTTTCTTGACAAAATTAG
>CAYOFJ010000098.1:0-7299 GCA_964403065.1 uncultured Halanaerobiaceae bacterium
AAGATATTGTTGATTCCAGATCAATATCATAGTAAAAACCATCATCAGTGGTAGGCCCTATGGCCAATTTTACATTATCATATAATTTTTTGACGGCATGAGCCATAATGTGGGAAGCTGTATGCCTTATAATGTCCAAACCTTCTTCACTATCTTTGGTTATAATATTAATTTCTTCTCCATCATCAGGACTATAATAAAGATCGACCATCTCTCCATTTACTTTTCCTGCTACAGCATCATCCCCCAGGTTAGGCCCAATTTCATAGGCCACATCTTCAATACTGCTGTCATCTTCAACTTCAATTTTCGAACCGTCGGGCAGAACAACATTTTTCATTATAATCAGCCTCCCTGAAAATATCTTTTAGCTGTTTTAACTTATTATTGGAAGTTATGAAGCATAGTTCACATGAACTTTTTGGCCATAGTTATGAGCCGGGCTTCCGTAAATTTCTAGTATCACACAGCTTCATAACTTCCAATACTTTATAGACCTCGGCTCACAGACTATGCCAAAATTCAACCAACTAAAAAAACCTGCCCGTCCCTATAGTTAGAGACGAACAGGTTATGTTCGCGGTCCCACTCTAATTATGCCCTGATGAAATATAAAGCGAGAGTCTTAAGAAAATCTCATAATTCTTAACTTAAAAATCAGAGCACCACCTTATAGCTTATAACGGCAGCCTGCCGGAGGACATTACTAACCTGCTAAAACAGGCTTTCCTTCCTCAGCTCCAGGATGGTTTTCCAGCCGGATTATTGAAAAATAAATCTGACTGTACTCTTCCCTTCCGCACTATTTAAAATAATATTAAATTTTCTTTAGCTTATTATAATATTATATTATCGTTCTGTCAAGTTTAATGCAGGAAATGTCTAACACCGGTAAAGACCATTTTTATATCATGCTTTTTACAGGCACTTTTAACTTCTCCATCCCTTATAGATCCGCCGGGCTGAATTATAGTCTTAATACCCAGATCACTGGCTTCCTGTACAGCATCGGCAAAGGGAAAGAAGGCATCCGAGGCTAAAACCCCACCTCTCTGCTTGCCCGAAGCTTTTTTCCCGGCAAGATGTAAAGCATCAATTCTACTCATCTGTCCTGCCCCTACACCTACTACTGCATCATCACGGGCCAGCACAATTGCATTAGACTTAACATGTTTTACAGCTTTCCAGGCAAAAAGCAGCTCATCTATCTCATCTTCATCCAGCTCATCTCCTACAACTAATTCCAGGTCATCTTCACCAACCAAACGACTATCATTTTCCTGTTTTAAGAAACCACCTGGCAGAGTTGAAATAACACAATCAGATTCATTTGCCACAAAATCTCCCGTTTCCAGCAGTTTAATATCATTCCAGCGCTCACATAAAATTTCCTCTGCTTTTTCAGTGAATTTAGGAGCAACAACAACTTCTAAAAATTTCCTGCCTCCACCCATCTCTTTAGCCGCTGACTCATCTATTTCACAATTAAAGCCGGCAATACCACCATAAGCAGATTGCGGATCACCGGCATAGGCCCGTCTAAATGCTACCACCGGAGAATTAGCTTCAGCCAGTCCACAGGGGTTTGTGTGTTTGATTATTACCGCCGCAGGTCTATCCGGAAAATCCAGCATTACCTGCAGAGCAGCAGCGGCATCTTTCATATTGTTATAAGAAAGTTCTTCTCCATTCAATTGACGGGCATCCAGCAAATTAGTCTGCTGCTGATTTTTTTGTCCATTTATTTTCTGGTATAGTGCTGCTTTCTGATGGGGGTTTTCTCCATATTTTAAATCTTTAATTTTCTTACCGGCCAGCAGATTAAAATCTCCCATTGATTCAGTTTTTCCGTTACATCCAGGAAGCCCACTAAATATTTCACCATCATAACAGGCAGTAGTGGCAAACGCTTTCCTGGCCCATTTTTCTCGCAGACTCTGGTTCAGTCCATCACTTTTTACTGCTTCAATAAATTCCGGATACTGCTCGGGGTCCGAAAGAACTGAAACATGATAATAATTTTTAGCTGCTGCCCTTAACATACTAACTCCACCTATATCAATCATCTCCAGTAATTTTTGCATATCTTCTGGATTCTTCTGCAGTTGCTCACCAAAAGGATAAAGATTGCAGACCACAAGATCTATAGGTTTAATATCATTATCATTGAGTTCTTTCATATCTTCTTCCACATCACGACGGGCTAAAATGCCGGCATAAATTCTCTGATCTAAAGTTTTGACTCTTCCCCCCAGCATCTCTTCTTGCCCTGTGTATTCAGATACTGTGGTAACAGTAAAACCATCATCCTGTAAAAATTCTGCTGTTCCCAGTGTAGCAATAATTTCAACTTCGTTATTCCTCAAAGTTTCAACCAGATCGGAAAGCCCAGTTTTATCTCGAACACTTATTAATGCATTATTAATATCCATCAAAATTTATCGCCCTCCATAAAAACTTTAACCTGGGGCCATTTTTACATTTTGCAGCCAGGTAACACAAAGCACCTAAAACTTTCTTCTTATTATAAAGTTCTTGATGAAAGAAAATATTCCTTTAAGTTGTATATTTTGAGCTAAAATAAATTATTATATCAGATTCTACCCCGGGCCAATTAGTTTATATTTATTCAAATTTACCAGCTGCTTTTGAGAAGAACCTAATTGCTTAATATAACTATAGCTTTCTATCATTTAAGTTTATTATACAATGGTTTTACTGAAGAGAAGTAAATTATTGGTTCTTTTGGTTGACACCATTATATTTTATGATATAATATAAAGTGTGCAAATAGCCGAGGTGGCGGAATTGGCAGACGCGCAGCGTTGAGGGCGCTGTGGGCTCCTTAGCCTGTGTGGGTTCGAATCCCACCCTCGGCACCATTTTTTATTTAATCAGATTAATATAAAAACTAATATAAAAATTTAGCAGTAAATCTAAAATAATAAATAAATTTAAATTAAAGAAGTCGGCAGAGAATTCTGCCGAATTTTTTAATGGATTGAGTTTTCAGTCTTTATATAAATTATTATGCAAGAAACTCATTATTATAGTTTTTGCTTATGATTGCTTATTCTTTAGGAAACCAGGGAACAAAAATGTTCGTCTTTTCTGCATATTCCTGGTAATTTTCATGATCTTCATATCTTTTTTCCAGCAGAGGAACACCAGAAACAAATCTAACCAGGAAGGTAATCAATAGAGGGCTGGCTATAATTAAAATTCCACCTACTGTATCCAGAGCAACTAAATATAATCCCCACCAGACCAGTGATTCACCAAAATAATTAGGATGACGGCTGTATCTCCAGAGCCCGGAATTCATTATTTCATCCTTGCTGCTTCTCTGCTCCAGAAACTTTTTTAACTGCCAATCAGATATAACTTCAAAACCAAAGCCAATCAACCAGACTAAAATACCTATAAATCCCAATATGCCAAGATTGTTAACTCCACTGGAAATCACTTTCAATGAAGGATAAACTATAATAAACAGCAAAAAGCCCTGCAGCATGAAAATCTGGAAAAATGACCTCAAATAAAAATAATTCCAATTTTCCCGCCATTTTTGATAGCGAAAATCTTCAGGCTTCCCAATTTTTCTGCTTAAAATATGCAGCCCCAATCTCACACCCCATATGGATACCATTATACTAACCAGAATATCAACCCAGGTTGCAGGTTCCATTAAAACAGCCGACCATACAGCCAGCACAAAACCAAAGCCCCAGGCTATATCCACCAGAGAATTATCTTTTTTAATTGTGGCAATTATAAAAAATGAAACGAAATAAACAAAAAGTAGCAAAGCCACTTGAAAATAAACATCCATATATAACCCTCTTTCCTTAATATTTTGCTGCTATTTAAAATGGTGGTATCTGATTTGAAAGACCGCAAAAAATCAACACAATTATTCTCCCACTAAAAAACTCAATCCTACAGTTCCCGGCCCTGAATTTAAAGCCGTAATAGAAGAAACATGCATGGTATAAGCAGGAGGAAAACCCAGCATTTTTTCCATCTCCTTCTTCCATTTCTCTACCAGTTCAGGGGCCCGCGCATGAACTATTGCATATTTCTCGATATTATTTTCCTCAGCAATCTCTTTTACATATTTTTTTATTTTTTTCCTTACACCCCTATTAGTTATTGCTTTACCTTTTATATTTCCATCTCCCTCCTGATCCAGGGATATAATAGGTTTGAAATTTAACAGCCTGGCCATAAAGCCCTTCATGGGGCTTACTCTTCCACCTCTGATCATATAATCAAAATCATTGACATTGACAAAAATTTGTGATTTTTCCCGATAATTTTTTATTGATTTTTCTACTTCCGACAAATCTTTGCCCTCGGCTAATTCCTCGGCTGCTTTCATAACCAGAAGCCCCTGAGCTCCCGAATTTAATTTAGAATTTATATAGTTAAATTCTATATCTTTTTCTGTCTCCAGTCTGGATTTGGCCTGTTTGAAAGCTTCTCCAGTCCCGCTCAATTCCTCTGAAACAGAAATCATTAAAATGGAATCATAATTTTCAGCAACTTCCAGCAGATAATCATAAATAAAGTCAATGCCTGGCTGTGAGGAGCTGGGAAAGTCTTCAGCCTCCTCTAAATATTCATAAAAATATTCGGGGTTAATCGTTAATTTATCAAGAAAATTTGTTCCATCGATTAAAATATTCAAAGGAATAGAATGTATATTATATTCATCTAAAATATCACGGGGAATATCCGCTATGGAATCTGTAACCACAGCAGTTTCGCCCTGTTCGGCCCGGGATGTTTTTATCTGCTGCAGCATATCGTCCACTTTTTGCTCCAGAATTTTTCCTTCGTTTCTTAAAAGATATACTATTTCAGCAGGATTATTGGTGTGAATATGAACCCGACTATTATTATCAGAAGAAGCTACAAGCAGAGAATCACCTTTATCTTTCAACAAAGCTTTAGTCTTCTCAACTTCGATATTTCCCAGCATTAAAACTTCCGTACAGTATCGATAAACCGGCTCTTCCCTATCAGTTTTGGAACTATCAACTCCTGAAGGGTCATGTTTATTAATTCCCTCTGGGATATCTTCCGCAGATAACTTCTGGTCTTTATTATTCCAGTAATCCAGGACACCTTCCAAAAAATATACAAACCCTTGCCCACCGGCGTCTACAGTATCAGATTCTCGGTTAACCTGCAGCTGATATTTTGTCTGCTCCAGAGACTCTCTGGCAGTTTCCAGCGATTGGTCAAAAAGCACGATAAAATCATCAATATTTTCAGCAATTTCCGGCAGTCTTTCACTCCAATCTTTAATCACAGTCAGCATCGTACCCTCTGTCGGTTCGCTGACATTATTGTATAGATAAGGAATTGCTTCTTCTACATTGCGGGCAAAATCCTCGGTGGTGAGTTTGCTTGTTTTGGTCATTTTTTTATATAAACCATTGAAAAATTGAGCCATAATCAACCCGGAATTACCTCTAGCCGATCTGACAATATAATTAGATATAGATTCCAGAGTGTTATAAATCGAATTATCAGGTTCCACCTGTGCTGCCGTAGTTAAAAGTGTGTAAGACATGTTGTTTCCCGTATCATTATCGGGAACAGGAAAAAAGTTTATTTCATTCAAATGTGACTTGTTTTCCTCTACAAGACTGGCACCATTTAAAAAAGCTTTGTAAAACTTTTTGCCATCAAGAAATTTGATTGTCATTTTAATGACCTCCACGAACATATTTGAGCCCTAATCTATAACTTAAAATTTTAAATTTCAGATTTAAATTAACATAAATTTAAACCAAATCATAGTAAATATTATACAAATTACCGGCTTAAATTAAATTAATTATTACAAAAGTCAGCAGTGATGTTATACCACATAAAAAACTTCCCCACACAATATCAATTACTGTTAATTTAACAGGCCAGTTTTTTAGGGTGGCTAGATTGGTCATATCGTAGGTTCCATAGGTCACCAAGCCAAAAAATAAACCGGGAAATAAAGCACTCTGCCATCTTGCTGCTGGCTCAATGACAAAAAATACAAGTGCGGCAATATAAAATATATAAAATACAAGTGCTGCTGTTAAATTGAAATTTTCCTTCAGGATAAAACCGATCATGTTATCGTACAATTTTTTAGCTATAAACCGCAGCCAGAAAAAGTCAATAACTAAAAATATAATAAGAGCTATAATATAAGTTAAAATAATATCCATCTAAAAATATCCACCCCATAAAGATAATTTTGTTTATAGATATTCTTACTTTATTATAACATATATTATATAATATTAGTAATATTTTTTATAAATATTTACAGGTTGTTGTTTGCAAATTTGATACTTCTACAAATCGGTTAGTCAAAATATTGGGGCTATTATTATTGAAAACTATGGAGCTCTGTTCACAGGAGATTTTTCTAAAATTTCCGCTGAAAAAATTAAAACCCGGGGATTCACAACTGGCTGTGTTCGTGTATCCCCCGGGGTTATAAATTAGCCAACTAATATTTAACAAGAACTATTCTTCATCTTTTCTTGAAGATTCCTGTTCTTCCTGAAATTTTTCTTTTAAATCCTCTTTTATTTCTTTTTCCACACTTTTCATCTTTCTTTGGAAAGGAGTATAGTGTTTTGGCACTTCCTCAACTTCTCTCTCTATATCTCCATTAAAATCACCTAACTGTTTTTCCTTTTCTCTCCTCCCCCGACTTAAAAGTACGCCTAACATTCCCATAACAAAGCCAGCAAAAATCAAAGCATAACTGCCAAAATTCAATATAAAAGTAGATTGCAGGGCTTCAATTACCATGGCAAATATTATTACCCATCCGCTCAGCATCATTATGGGGGAAATAATCAACATAAGTCTTAACCTAGACTGCGACATCCTCAGCTTCCTCCTCATCTTCATAAAGCCAGCAGGCCGTTTTTCTATCTTTTTCCAGTTCGAATTCCGGAGGAACCTCTTCATCACATAGACCCTCTATCATATGCTCACAGCGAGGATGAAATCTACACCCATCAGGAGGGTCCATTAAACTGGGAGGTTCACCCGGTGGTACGTCCTTATAAGTCTCTATATTGGAAGCATCCGGTTCTGAAATGGCTTCCAGCAGCGCCCTAGTATAAGGATGAGCAGGTTCCCGCAAAAGATCTTTAACAGGAGATTTCTCCACTAATTTACCTCCATACATGATCATAATTCGGCGAGAAAAATAGCGCACTGTGGAAAGGTCATGCGTAATGTAAATTATAGAAACATCTCTTTCCGCCTGAATCTTTTCGATCAACT
>CAYOFJ010000099.1:0-7277 GCA_964403065.1 uncultured Halanaerobiaceae bacterium
TCACTTTCATTCGGTACATAATATAGATCACATTCCGGATCAGGATTTTCATAATTAATTGTCGGAGGCACTTTTTTGGTTTCCATAGCTTTCAAAGAGGCGATTGTTTCTACAGCGCCTGCTGCCCCCAGTAAATGTCCTGTCATAGATTTAGTTGAACTTATTTTTAATTTTTCAGCTTTCTCTTTAAAAACATTTTTTATTGCTTTGGTTTCTAACTTGTCATTAAAAGGGGTAGAAGTGCCATGAGCATTAATATAATCTATATCTTCGCAAGAAACACAGGATTCATTAATAGCTTCATTCATTGCTCGAGCCGCTCCATCTCCTTCGGGATCTGGTTGGGTTATATGATAAGCATCAGCAGTTGAACCATATCCACTTATTTCTCCATAAATTTTTGCATCTCTTCGGCGAGCATGTTGAAGTTCTTCAAGTATTACCATTCCACTTCCTTCCCCGATAACAAACCCATCTCTTTCTTCATCAAATGGTCTACTGGCTTTCTTCGGCTCGGAATTACGAGTTGATAAGGCTTTCATGTTACCAAATCCAGCCAAAGCAGAAGGGGAAATAGAAGCTTCAGTTCCTCCTGCAATCATAACTGAAGCATCACCTCGTTTTATAACTTCCATTGCATCTCCTATAGCATGTGTAGCGGACGCACAGGCAGTTACTGTATTACTATTAGGACCTTTGGCTCCAGCATATATGGAAATTTGACCGGCACACATGTTAGATATCATCATAGGTATAAAGAAAGGACTAACTCTCTTAGGACCTTTATTTTGCAACCTGTGTATTTGTTCTTCAATTACTTCTATTCCACCTATTCCAGAACCAACAATTACACCTGTTTCCTCTTCTAATTCTTCATCAATTTCTAATTCGGCGTCATCTAATGCTTCTAAAGCTGAGTAAACACCATACTGAGTAAAAAGAGCCATACGTTTTCTAGATTTTTTATCGATATAACATTCGGGATTGAAATCTATGATTTCAGAACCAATCTGACTGGGAAATCTCTCTACATCTTCTATGCTTTCTATTTTTTTTATCCCTGAATTGCCTGAAACTAAATTTTCCCAAAATTCTTCTATATTATCTCCTAATGACGTTAGAACTCCCATTCCTGTTACAACCACTCTATTGTGATTCACCAAAAATACCTCCTTTATCTATAATAAAATTGAAAAAATGTCCCCGTTGGCTAAAAACGGGGACATTTAAGTAAATTTTATTTTAACTATAATCTTCTAAATAATCAACTGCATCCTGAACTGTTCCTATTTGTTCGGCATCTTCATCAGGGATCTCCAGATCAAATTCCTCTTCAATAGCCATGACAAGTTCAACGACATCCAGAGAGTCTGCTCCTAAATCGTCAATGAAAGAAGCTTCAGGAGTGACCTCCTCTTCTTCTACAGCTAATTCTTCTGCTATTAATTGTTTTACTCTATCAAACAGATCTGCCATGCTATTTTCACCTCCTTTCAAATTCCAAGTCCTCCAGAAACTTTTATGACCTCTCCAGTAATATATTTAGCTAAATCAGAAGCCAAAAAGACTACTGAGTCAGCAACTTCTTCCGGGTTTCCAGCCCTATTTAAAGGTATTTTCTCCATTAAACTTTCTTTAGCTTTTTCGGGCATTGATGCAGTCATATCAGTAGAAATCAAACCTGGTGAAACTGCATTGACTGTAATATTACGAGATGCTACTTCACGAGCCAGAGATTTTGTAAATCCAACAATGCCAGCTTTAGCAGCAGAATAATTAGTTTGACCAGGATTACCTATTGAAGCGACAATCGAAGTCATATTAATAATCCTACCCCATCTAGACTTCATCATTTTCCTAATAGCTGCACGAGAACAATGATAAACTCCATCTAAATTTACTTCCATAACTCTTTTCCAGTCTTTTTCACTCATCCTCATCAAAAAGTTATCTCTATTTATACCTGCATTATTAACAAGTATATCAACATTGTCAAATTCATACAAGGCCTTTTCAATAAGTTTATCAGCTTCTGACTTGATACTAACATCTGCCTGACATATCCCTATTTCACCAGCATTATTTATATTTTCTAAATCCTTTGCCAGTTGTTCAGCTTCGTCTTTACTGGATTTACTGGAGTGATTTATCATAACATCAGCACCAAGTTTAGCAAATTTATAAGCACATGAAGCACCAATACCCCTTGAGCTTCCAGTTATTACAGCACTTTTATCAGATAAATCCATCATGATAACTCCTCCAACACCTGATATAATTCTTCTGGGTTCCGGGTATTATAACACGTCAAAGATCTATCTATTCTTCTAAGCAGCCCTTTTAAAACTCTACCTGGACCAACTTCCACAAATACATTCACCCCAAGTTCTCTCATTTTTTCAATAGTCTCTACCCAGCGAACAGAATGAGTAAGTTGTTTTAGTAAATTGTTTTTAATTTCTTCAGATTCAGTAGTTTTTTGAGCTGAAACATTTGCTATGATAGGTATATCAAGATCTGAGATATTCACATCTTCTAATGCAGATTGCAATCTGTTTACTGCAGGTTCCATAAGGCTGGAATGGAAAGGACCGCTAACTGGTAATTCAATTACTTTTTTGGCTCCAACTTTTTGACATTTTTCTCTGGCGTTTTTTACTGCTTCTTTCTCCCCGGAAATCACAAATTGTTGAGGAGTATTGAAATTAGCTATTTCACACACACCATTCACCTTAGAACAAATATTTTTCACCTTATCAAAATTTAAACCTATAATTGCAGCCATAGCTCCCAATCCAGCAGGCAGGGCTTCCTCCATGGCTTTTCCTCTTTCTCTTACCAGCCGAAGATTATCCGAATAATTAATGGCCCCACCGGCAGTAAGAGCAGTATATTCTCCTAAACTATGACCTGCAACTATATCAGGATATATATTATTATCATTAAGTATTTTATTTATAGCTGAGCTAAGTACAAATAATGCTGGTTGGGTATTTTCAGTTAAATTAAGATCATATTCAGGCCCTTCAAAACAAATTCTTTTTAAGTTAAGGTTTAAAATTTCCTCAGCTTGCTCATAATAATTATTTGCTTCTTCAAACTCTTCAGTCAACTCTTTGCCCATGCCAACATTTTGTGCTCCCTGGCCTGGAAATAAAAAAGCTATTTTATCATCTGTCATAAACTTCCCTCCTGAAACTTTTCACATTGATCAGACAATAATTCTTCTGCTTGAAAAATTATATTATTTATAATTTCCTTTACTGCAACTTCTTCCTCAATCATACCAGAAACCTGACCAGCCATTACACTTCCATTTTCAACATTGCCTTCTACAGCAGCAGAACGCAAACTACCTTCAGCTTTAGCTTCAATTTCGTCCGGGTCAACACCTTTTTTTTCCATTTCATGAATTTTTCTAGTTAGTTTATTTTTTAAGGTTCGTACAGGATGCCCAGTGCTCCTTCCAGTGACAACAGCATCTCTATCCCGTGCATCAATAATTGCTTTTTTATATTCCGGAGCAACTTTGCATTCATGAGAACATACAAATCTTGTTCCCATCTGCACTGCCTCAGCCCCCAATTGAAAAGCAGCCAGAAGACCTCTTGCATCTCCTATTCCTCCGGCAGCTATTACAGGTAAATCAACACTATCCACAATTTGAGGAACCAAAGTCATTGTACCAAGCTCACCCACATGCCCACCTGCTTCATTTCCTTCAGCAATAAAAGCAGTTACATCTAAACGACTGAGTCTTTTAGCTAAGGCCACTGAAGAAACAACTGGAATAATTTTTAAATTTCCTTCTTTCAATTTTTCGACATATTTTCCCGGATTTCCTGCTCCCGTAGTGACAATAGAAACATCTTTTTCCAGCACCAAATCAATTACTTCTTCTATATGAGGAGAAAGTAGCATTAAATTTACGGCAATTGGATTGTCAGTTATATCTCGAGCTTTATCAATCTCTTGTTCTACTTTGTCTGCAGTCGCATTACCTGCTCCTATCACACCAAGCCCACCAGCTTGAGAAACAGCACCTGCTAATTCTCCTGTGGCAACCCAGGCCATACCGCCCTGAATTATAGGATAATCGATATTTAATTTTTTGCATAACTTTGTTCTGAAAACATCATTCATAAAAACTCCTCCTTTTCCTGCAAAACTCTACATTTGTTACTGCCACTTCACAGCAGCAGCAGCCCAGGTTAGTCCCGCTCCAAAAGCTACCAAAACAAGCAAATCTCCTTTATTAATTCTATTTTCTTCTACGGCTTCAGCCAGAGCAATCGGAACAGAAGCGCTGGAAGTATTACCATAATAAGGAAGATTAACTATAACATTTTCTTTATTTAAATTCAATCTATCCGCAGCAGCAGAAATAATTCTGGTGTTAGCCTGATGAGGAACAAAAAAATCAACATCATCCGGTTTGAAATCAGCTTTTTCCAGCACTTCCAAAGAAGCAGCGCCCATCTTTTTTACTGCAAATTTGAACACCTGGTTTCCTTCCATCTTAATATAATGAAGTTTATTAGAAACTGATTCCTTCGTAGCGGGATTGAGAGAACCACCGCCTGGCATGTAAAGGCTATTCCCTCCGCTGCCATCTGAGCCTAAAATTGTACTTAATATTCCACCTTTAGAACCAGGTTGTAATACTGCCGCTCCTGCTCCGTCACCAAAAAGAACACATGTAGACCTGTCATCCCAGTCAACAATTTTAGAAAGTGTTTCTGCCCCTATAATCAGAATATTTTCATAAGTTCCACTGGAAATGAATTGATCAGCAACACTCAGCCCATATACAAATCCTGAACAGCCCGCTTCCAAATCAAAGGCTGCAGCATTATCTGCCCCCAATTCCTCCTGAATCAAACATGCAGTAGCAGGAAACAACATATCAGGTGTTACCGTGGCAACTAAAATCAAATCTAATTTATCTGCAGATAAATTTGCATCTTCCAGAGCTTCCTTAGCTGATTTTAAAGCAAGTTCAGAAGTCGGAGTATCTTCATCTGCAATTCTTCTCTCTCTAATTCCAGTTCTTTGTTTTATCCATTCGTCGCTGGTATCTACCATGTTTTCTAAATCTTTATTAGATAATATATTATCCGGTACGTATTTACCAATTCCGGTAATAATTGCCTTAGACATCTATTTCTTCACCGTCCTTATCAATTTCCTCAGCAATGGTGGAAACAATCTTCTTTTCTATTGCTTCTCCAGCAACTTTTATTGCGTTTTTAACAGCTATATCATCCGAACTACCATGTCCAATAATGACATTGCCCTTTAAACCCAACATAGGAGCTCCACCATACTGTCGATAATCTACCTTTTTTTTCATACTTTTGAGAGAATCCTTTGCTAATAATGCAGCAAATTTAGAACGTAAATTCTTTTGAAATGATTCTTTCAAAAGATCAAATAAAAAATCACCCATACCTTCAACAGTTTTCAAAATAACATTCCCTACAAAACCATCACAGAGAATAATATCATATTTACCAGTAAATATATCTCGTCCTTCAATATTACCTGCAAAATTTTTTAAACGTTCATCTTTCTCAAGAAGTTGATAAGCCTCATCTATCATTTTATTTCCTTTGCCCTTTTCTTCACCCACATTCATTAATCCTATCGACGGATTTTCACGCTTAAGAACAGAGCTAGCGTAAATTTGAGCCATAATAGCAAATTGAAGTAAATAAACAGGTTCACAGTTAGCATTTGCTCCCATATCAAGAAGCAAAACTGGTTTTTTTCTGCTGGGGAATAAGGAAGCAATCGCGGGCCTTTTTATACCAGAGATTCTACCAATTTTTAATATACCAGCTGCCAGCGAAGCCCCGGTACTACCCGCAGAAAACAAAGCCTTTGCTTTACCAGAATCAACAAGTTCTGCCGCCTTACCGATAGAAGTATCTTTTTTTCGTCTTAATGCTTTTGCTGGCTTCTCGTCCATTGCTACTTCCTGTTGACAGTTAATTATCTCAATTCTATTCTTTATCTTATTTTCATCGGGAATAAATTTTGCTATGTACTCCTCTTTACCAGTTAAAATGACATCTATATTTTTATAAGCTTTTATAGCTTTTACACTTCCTTTTACAGGAGCTTCTGGGGCATTATCTCCCCCCATAGCATCTATTGCTATTTTCATTATATGCTACCTCCAATTTACCATCTAAATAAACCCGTCGCAAAACAAAACTTTATTATCTAAATATATTATAAATAATAAATTCTAGTAATACATCTGGTAATTCAACTTAATAACAAAACCTGCAGCCCATACAGACTGCAGGTATAAACTCTGTAAATTTTTTACTCTTCTTCAATAGAAATTACTTCTCGATCTTTGTAATGTCCACAATGTGGGCAAACACGATGAGGCATTATTAAGCCCTCACAATTAGAACAATTAATTAAATTAGGTGGGGTAATTTTTTTATGAGTTCTTCTTTTGCGTTTTCGAGTTTTAGATGTTCTTCTTTTAGGTACAGCCATTATCCTTACACCTCCTTACAAACTTAGAAATCATTCGTTAGAATCGTAAAACTTCTGTAATTTTTCCAAACGAGGATCTACATCTTCTTGAACACAATCACAATCCCCTTTATTTAAATTTTGGCCACATATACTGCAAATCCCCTCACAATCCTGACGACATAAAGCTTTAATGGGAATTGCCAGAATTAAGTTCTCTTTGATATATTCACTGATATCAACTTCTCCAAAATCATCTATATCTTTACGAGGAATACTAAATTCAAGCTTTGCATTAACATGTTCTTTAAATTCCTTTAAACACCGACTACATTTAAGCACAAATTCTCCCTTAATGTTGCCTGTAAAAAATAGTTCCTTTTCTTCTCCAATAATATTCATTTCAAGTGAAAAATCCAGGGGCATTTTTACCTGTCTGCCTAAAAATTCAATGTTATCGGGGTTAACGGAGGTTTCCAGATTCATATAAGTATTATCTTCTTTCAATTGGGTTAGATTTAACTTCACGACATTTCCCTCCAAATTATGATTGGCTGCAACCTTTTTTCATTTCAGTATTAAAATTAAAACCTAGCCAATCAAAATTAATTATATTATATTAATACAGCCCCTGTCAAGAAATCACACTATTTTATTCCTGCTATTTTTGCGGTATCTCTGGCTATCACAAGTTCCTCATTGGTGGGAATTACAAATGCCTTAATCTGAGAATCAGAAGTGGATATTTTTGCTTTTTCACCTCTTACCTGGTTAGCTTTTTC
>CAYOFJ010000100.1:0-7183 GCA_964403065.1 uncultured Halanaerobiaceae bacterium
CTTCTCTAATATCTTCACCTTTGAAGTTTTCTTCATCCTCTTTGATTAAACTTTTAACACGGGCATAATCATTTATTGTTCGAGTAAGAGCTCTTTTAAAACCACTGAGATGTGTCCCGCCTTCCCTGGTAATTATATTGTTGGCAAAGCTGAAGATTGTCTCATTATAACCCTGATTATACTGAATAGCAATTTCTGCTTCATGGGTATCTTCTTCTGCTTCAATATATATGGGTTCGGGAAAAAGAGGTTTCTTGTTTTTATTTATATTTTCTACAAAAGAAATTATTCCACCCTCATAACAATAAGCTTCTGTTTTCTCTTCTTCCTGGCGATTATCAGTAAATTTTATTCTTAGTCCACTATTTAGATAAGCTAATTCCTTAAAACGCTGAGATAATGTTTTAAATTTAAATTCTAATTCATCAAAAATATCGGGATCGGGACGAAAACGAATTTCTGTACCTGTACAATTTTCTTCACATTCACCTATAGGTTTAAGCTCAGAAACAGGTTTCCCTCTCTCAAACCTTTGATAATAAACTTTACCGTCCTTCCAGGAAATTTCAACTTCCAGCCATTCAGCCAGGGCATTAACAACAGATACACCTACACCGTGTAAACCGCCGGATACTTTATATCCTTTCCCTCCAAATTTTCCTCCGGCATGTAGAGTGGTCATAACTACTTCTACCGCAGGTCTATTAACCTGTGGATGACTTTCAATAGGAATTCCGCGTCCATTATCTCTAACGGTAACTATATTTTCCTCATTAATTTCCACTTCGATTAAATCACAATGTCCACTCATAGCTTCATCTATACTATTATCAACAACCTCAAAAACCAGATGATGCAAACCCTGTGTAGATGTAGATCCTACATACATACCTGGCCGCTTCCTAACAGCTTCCATACCCTCAAGAACCTGGATATTTTCAGCTTCATAATCCGTTTTATCTCTCATATTCCTCATAACCATCAGTCTCCTTCAGTTTCAGTGACTAAATTTCTCAATCTTCTGGCCAAAGTTGTGGAAGAAATCATAGAAAGATAAATTGTTTCTCCGGTTAAAACGAAAGACCGAACTTCCTTATCTTCAGCGCCAGATTTATCTACCACAAAACCTTCTTCTTCAGAGATAGTAAAAAACTCCTGAGATATATCAGAGTCAAGAACATGTTCATAATCACCTATTAAAACTATCTCTGAAGCTGGCACCATATTATCATTACCTATATGCAAAAACATATTTTCACCATCCCTCTGTGAGTACTCCCTGATCAATTGTAAAAAAGTGCTCTTTCTGGGTGGTGATCTCTTCTGCCAGAATTCTGTCAGTTGTAGTTAAAAAAGTCTGTACTCTACCTCCGATAAATTCCATTAGAAACTGCCTTCTCTCACTATCAAGTTCCGAAAAAACATCATCAAGCAGCAGTACAGGATATTCACCAGCTTCTGATTTCATAAATTCCAGTTCAGAAAGTTTTAAAGCAAGAGCCACAGTCCTCTGTTGTCCCTGAGAACCAAATTTACGAACATCAAAATCATTTAATTCAAGTTTTAAATCATCTCTGTGAGGACCGCAGGTCGTGTATCCCCGCTCTATTTCTTTTTCTTTATTATTTTCTAGTTCTCTTTTAAAAGAATTTTTTAGGGAATTATCTTCCCGGGGAAAGCTTAGTTGATAGGAAATTTTTAGATTTTCCTCATTATCAGTTAAACGTCTCTGATGTAGGCGAGCTAAAATTTTCAGTTTTTCAACAACTTCCTGACGTTTAGCAATAATATCACTACCAAGTTCCACCAGTTGTTCAGTAAAAACTGACAATAAATCTTCATTTTTATTTCTACCCGCTCTCAAATCTTTGAGCAAATTATTGCGCTGGCTTAAAACTTTATCATAACGTTTTAATTTACGATAATATCTGGAACTAACCTGGGAAACTTCCACATCTATAAAATCTCTGCGTATGGAAGGACTGCCTTTAACTAACTGCAGGTCTTCCGGGGAAAACAAGACTACATTAAGATAACCGATAAAATCCTCCAAATTATCCACATTTTCATCATTTACTTTGTAAACTTTATTTCTTGTGTTTAGCCGCAGAGAAAGCTTATCTTTAATATCATTTTCTCTTTTTAATTTAACCTGTACTACTGCCGGCTCTTCACTTTTATTACGATTTATTAATTCATCTGTTTTATTAGTGCGATGAGATCGACCAGTTCCCAGATAATAAATTGCTTCCAAAAGATTTGTTTTTCCCTGACCATTAGCACCTAAGATAATATTTAAATCAGAGTTAAAATCAGTTAAAACCGAAGATAAATTACGGAAATTGTCAGCATAAAGTCTGGTTATCTGCAAATTTAATCCCTACTTACTCGGTACTTATCTTCAGTATCAACAAATTCAATTAAATCACCAGAATTTAATTTTTTTCCTCTACTGTATTCTATTTCTCCATTGACCATCACTTTTCCTGCCTGAATTAAGTTTTTTGCTTCACCTCCACTTTCAACTAAATTTGCCCACTTTAAAAACTGATCAAGTTGAATAGTTTCGGTCTTTATTTCAACTTCTTTTTCCACCAAAATTCCTCCTTCCCTTCTACTGATTATCAGGTCTAATAGGCATAATTAAATATATGTAATCCTCAAAACTGGGATTTTTTAAAGTAAGAGGGTTTACAGGACCTATAAGTTCCATTCGAACTTCATCCTCATCCAAAACTTTCAAACCGTCCATCATATAAGAAGCATCAATTTTTATTTTTTGAGGTTTACCGGAAAATTCTACATTCACTTCCTCTTTACCGTGACCTTTTTCCGAAGCAGTTGATTCTATTATCAGTGAGTCCTCTGAAAAATCTAATTCAATTACATTAGAATCTAATTTTGCTATAGTTGATACTCTTTTAACTGCATTTTTTAAATCATTTCTGTCTGCAATAATTTCAGCAGAAAAATCATTGGGCATAACCTGCTCGTAATTAGGAAATTTTCCTTCTATAAGTCGTGAAGTTACTGTCATATCATCATTAATAAAACGACAGTGACTGGAGTCTAAAACCACTTTTATCTCACTATCTTCCTCACCATCAATCAGCCTGCTTAATTCATCTAATGTACTGGAAGGTATAATTGCTCTGCTTTGCTCCTGAACATTTAAATCCATTTCTTTATTATAATATGCCATTCTAAAAGTATTGGTCGCCACCATAACTATTGAATCTTCACTAACAGTTAAAAGTGCACCTGTTAAACCAGGCTTTGTATCTTTAGATGAACAGGAAAATTTAACTTTATCAATTATATTTTTGAGATCATCAGTCGATAGAGAAAATTCAGTAACGTTTTCTACTTCTGGAAGTTCAGGAAATTCATCTGGTTTAAAACCCCGCAGAACAAAATTAGAAGTTTTTGTTGTTATTTCAGCTGAATAATTTTCCTGGTCGATATCAACATTTATAATATCCCTGGGCAATTCTCGCACTATACTACTCAATTCATTTCCCGGAAGAACTATCCGTCCTGGTGATTCAACATTGGCTCCCATTTTTAAAACAATTCCCAGCTCCAAATCTGTAGCAGTTAAAGTTAGATTACCATCTTTGTCACCTTCAAATAAAATTCCAGATAATATTGGCATAGTGTTGGTAGTAGACACTGCTCTATTTACCTGAGAAAGCGCTTTGTGGAAAACTGACTGTTGAATGGAAAATTTCATTTTTTGCACCTCCATAATTATCAATCTTATTAAATCTAATAATCATAGTAGTAAGACCCTGTTAATATGTGAAAACATGCTATAGTTGTTGATATATTAGTGATAATGTCCTGTGGATAAATTGTTAATATGCTCTTAGTACTTTTCCACATATAAACATGTAGTTTATTTCTGAAAACAATCCACAAAATAATCCACAATAATCCACAGGTTATTAACAGTTTTATTAAGAAGAACCTTCCCCTCTTTCTAATTTTCGCTGTAATTTCTCCATAGTTTGTTTAAATTCTTTTTCTTCTTCTATTCTATCAGAAATTTTATTATGAGCATACATAACCGTAGTATGATCACGGTCACCAAATTCTTCTCCTATCATTGGTAAAGAAGAATCGGTGAGCTCACGGGAAAGATACATTGCTATTTGACGGGGGAGGACGATATTTTGGGTTCTTCTTTTGGAATCAATTTCTTCTATTGTAATGTTGTAATGGTCAGCTACCACCTGTTTAATTCTGGCAATATTAAGTTCCACTTCCTCTTCATTTTCCTCGGTAACCAGATCTTTTAAAGCTTCCTGGGCTAGTTCTAAATCTACATCTCTATCCACCAGTTCAGAATAAGCTATTACCTTAATCAAAGCTCCTTCTAATTCCCGTATATTTGATTGAATTTTATTAGCTATGTAAATTATAACTTCGTTGGGTATTTCAAGATTTTCTAAATCAGCTTTTTTCCTGAGTATAGCAATTCTTGTTTCCAGATCAGGTTTTTGAATATCTGTTATTAAACCCCATTCAAATCTTGAGCGTAATCTTTCTTCTAGAGTGGGTATTTCTTTGGGGGGACGGTCACTGGAAATAATTAATTGTCTATTTGCTTCATGAAGAGCATTAAATGTATGAAAGAATTCTTCTTGAGTTCTCTCTTTTCCTGCTAAAAATTGAATATCGTCAACTAAAAGTATATCTATATTACGATATTTATTACGAAAATCTACTGTTTTGTCATCTTTAATAGCATTTATTAATTCATTTGTAAATGTTTCGGAAGAGACATAAACTACTTTCTGGTTAGGATTATGGTCAAGAATAAAATGGGCTATAGCCTGCATTAAATGTGTTTTTCCCAGTCCAACTTCTCCATATATAAAAAGAGGGTTGTAAGCTTTAGCTGGAGCTTCAGCAACTGCCAGAGATGCAGCATGAGCAAAACGATTACTATTTCCTACCACAAAAGTGTCAAAAGTGTACTTTTTATTTAAACCATTTTTTAGTTTATTATTATCTACATCTTTTATTATGTTTTCTTCATTTTCGTCTTCAACCTGAGTATTTTCTGTATTACTGGCTTTCATTTTTTCAATTTCTTTTGGGGTTAAAAATTTAACTTCTACTTCTTCGCCACTTATTTCTGAAATAGTTTCCGCTATAAGTGAGTTATAATGCGAAGATATCCATTCTTGAATAAATTCATTAGGTACTTTAAAGTTAATAATATTGTCTTTAGTAATTTTTATTGGTTCTGTATCGGAAAACCAGGTTTTAAAACTGGGATTACTTATTTGATCTTTAATTTTTTCCAGAGCATCTTCCCAAATTTCTTTCAGTTGGTTATTATTTATACTCATAAAAAATATACCTCCTGCCGATTCGTAAAAGATTATTAACAATTTGTGGATAAATGTGGATAAAAACAGGAAATTTTCCACAGAAAAATATCTGCCCGGGAAAATATTATCAGGGCAGTAAAATTAGTATTTTTATAATTAATTTTTAACAACATTGTGGATAACTAAACAGTATTTTTCACAAGTTATCCACAGTAATAAGGGTATTTAAGGGTAGAATTGCCCGGTTATTAACAAGTTGTGGATAAAAACTGATGTTCTTGTGGATAAAATTAAACTTTTAGCATTTATAATGGGGGCGAAATTTATATGTGGAAAATTAGTTTTTAACAAAAAGATTTTTGATATAACCTGAATTTTATTCAGTTTTCCACAAGAAGTGTTAACATAATAACAGATTATCAACAATTTATCAACAAGTTGTCAACATAATTAAAATCTTGTGGAAAACTAATTTCCTTGACTACCTTATATAAATAACATATAATTTATATTGTATAGTTTAGAATAAGATAGGGGGAATATATCATTGTAGAGACTCTTAAAAAAGATGGTGAATTTCAAAGAGTATATAATAATGGGAATTCAAAAGCCAGCCCCTACCTGGTTGTTTTCTGGTTAGAAAATGATCTGGAATATAATCGTTATGGTTTTACTATAAGCAAAAAGATTGGGAAAGCAGTAAAAAGAAATAAATTAAAAAGGCAGTTAAAAGAGATTATAAGACGCTGGCTATCCCCTTTAATTAAACCAGGTTATGATGTGGTAATCATAGCTAGGCCGTGGATTAATTCTTTAAATTTTTATGAAATAAAAAGAGATTTACAGAAACTTTTCATTGGTTGCGATTTAATTCCTAAAAATTAAAATGTAGGTGAAAATAATTGCTTAAAAATTTATTTCTTTTTTTGATTTCCATATATCAGAAGTATATTTCCCCGTTTCTTCCCAGCAGCTGCAGGTTTTATCCCACCTGTTCGACTTACACTAAACAGGCAATAAAAAAATATGGAGCAGTAAAAGGTATCTGGAAAGGGATCAAAAGGATTTCTCGCTGTCATCCCTTTAATCCAGGTGGAATTGATCCGGTAGAATAGGAGGAGTTATTAAATGTTTGCACTTTTTGGTAGTTTAATTGATTTTTTAAGTGAAGTAATTGTATTTCTTTATGGATTTGTGCCCAGTTATGGATTAGCGATCATTTTATTTACAGTATTGATCAGGCTGCTTTTGTTACCTTTAATGATAAAGCAGACCAAGTCAATGAAGGCTATGCAGGAGTTACAGCCCAAGATGCAGGAGATAAAGGATAAATATGACGATAACAAAGAAAAGCAGCAGGAAGAGATGATGAAATTATATCAGGAGAATAATGTTAATCCGCTGGCCGGTTGTCTGCCGCTGATAGTACAGATGGCAATAATTATTCCGCTTTATCGTGCTATTTTACAGCTGAGTGAGACCGTGCCTGAATTTGAAGATTCAGTGTTTTTGTGGATAGGTAGATTAACAGATGGTTCGCTGGCGGAAAGAGATATAGCGCTGGTAATATTGACCGGTTTAGTTATGCTGGTTCAGTCTAAAATAACTCAGAGTTTTTCAGGAGGCGGTGGCGGCAAGGCCAGTATGATGATGTGGTTTATGCCTATATTCATTATATTTATAGGATTTCAGCTTCCCGCTGCAGTAATGCTTTATTTATTCACTTCAACTATCTTTATGGTATTTCAACAATATTACGTCAAGCGTGAGCCCGATGAGGATGAACCAGAAACTGCTGTTCAGGAGGCTTAATAAATATGGATTGGACAGAAAGCCTTGTT
>CAYOFJ010000101.1:0-7121 GCA_964403065.1 uncultured Halanaerobiaceae bacterium
TTATTTTATTACATAATTATTCAAATTATGGTATGATTATTATAGTAGATAGTGGTGGTAATATTTAAAGGAAAGGGGAATTAAAATATATGAAACGGGAAAATGTGCTGGAGGTTAAAGGTCATGTAGAATGCACGGAAATAATCAAAGACCAGGACACAGCGCGTGCGGTTTCCCATAGTGGATGTCAGGCACCCGCAGGCTAAAGTCACCCATGAAGCGGCTATAGGCAGTGTGGACAGCAGTCAGCTGCAGACTTTGATGGCCCGGGGGCTGGATGAGAAAAAAGCGGCCGAAACAATTATCCAGGGCATGTTAAATGGCTGGTTTTTTATAGCCTGCAGGGAGGTAAAAAATCTGGGATTTTCTCATAATAGAGAAGACCAAATTATTAAACCCGATTTTTCTGTTGCCAGTAGGATAAGCCGGGAGGCAGGGGTCAGCAGGTACAATGAATTAGAGTTAAGCTGTATCTAAAATGTATCTAGAAGGTATTTGCTGAACTTTTCATAAATATATATTATAAGGACACAAAGAAATTAAAATATAGAAAGGCGATAATATGGCAGAAATTTTACAGCTTAAGATTGGAGTACATGGTATGGATATCTGGCAGAAAATTCTCATAGAGAGCGACGCCACTTTTCAGGATTTACATCAATTTTTGCAGAAAATTTATGAATGGGAAGACCACCATCTGCATGAGTTTCTGGTGGATGATGAGGTGCGTATAGCTTCAACTGATATTGAGTCTGATCAGGAAGAGATGGTTGAAGATATTTTGCACAGAGATGATAAATTTTTTGTGGAGGAAGAGAAGACTCCTTTATCTCAATATTTAAGCAAGAAAGGGGACAGCTTGCTTTACAGATATGATTTTGGCGAGGAACAGCGGTATGATATTGTCCTGGAGAAGATGAAAGACAGAGAATATATCGAAAAATACGATGAATTTCCCGTGAAGATTGCAGATAATTTTTAATATAATTAATAAGTAAACATATCGCCCAGAAATGGACTGATACTATTGGGTTTATATAAGCTCTATTGCCGGATATATCAGAATATTTTAAGAGTTATAGCCAGGTTTATATCCTGGGTAAACACTTTTAGCCGCGGGGATTTAATGCAGTCAGCTGAAGTTACATCCGGTCTGGAATTTAATTGTGTCTTTCTTCGGCGAGATCTATCCATAATGTGGGGCAGAAAATCCAGAAGAACCGCCAGCTCAAACAGAAGATTGCCGACAGAGCGGCTGAGCTGATCTACAAATAATGGGGTGTTAAATAGTGGCAGCTGAAATTAACAGAGATAATATAGTTGATTTTGGCCGAAAAATGGTGGCAAAAAACCTGACTACCGGGACCGGGGGCAATCTCAGCATCTGTGATAGAGAAGCTGAGCTGATAGCTGTTACCCCCAGCGGCATTCCTTATGAAAATATGAATCCCGAAGACATAGTTATTACTGATTTTTCCGGAGAAATAGTTGAAGGGGAGTGTAAACCCACCAGCGAGTTGAGTCTGCACCGCCGGGTTTATCAGGTCCGCGAGGATGTGGGAGCTGTTGTACATACTCATTCCACTTTTGCCACAGTTCTGTCCTGCCTGGGCGCAGAGCTGCCGCCGGTACATTATTTAATTGCGGCAGCCGGTGGCAGTCGGGTTCCGGTGGCAGATTATGCCCGTTATGGCACCGAAGAGCTGGCCGAAAATGCTGTCAGCAGTCTGGGGCAGAATTTTAAAGCTGTTTTGCTGGCCAATCACGGTCTGCTGGCGGCTGGCGAAAACCTCTCTGCTGCCTTCGAGGTGGCGGAAACGATAGAATTTGTAGCTGAACTCTATTATAGATCGAAAAATATGGGAGATCCCCAGTTTCTCTCTCAGGATCAAATGAGTGAAGTGACCGCCGCTTTTGAAAGTTACGGACAGCATTAAGCAGATTTAAGCACCATAACCATAAATCTAAAAGGAGGTTGCAAAAAGTGAAGAAGTTTTTGACTCTGGCCTTTGCTGTTGTAATCGTGTTCACTCTGACTGTCGGTGCGGTTGCTCAGGAGAATATCGCTATTGTATTTGCTACCGGTGGGCTGGGAGATCAGAGCTTTAATGATGCGGCCTATCGTGGTATCCAGCAGGCTGAAGAGGAACTCGGCATTGAGTATGATTACGTAGAACCGGCGGCTGTAGCAGAATATGACAGTTATCTGGAGCAGTTCGCTGCTACCGGACAATATGATTTGATAATTTCCATAGGATTCGATCAGCGGGATGCTTTAGAAGAAGTTTCCGCCCGTTTTCCCGAGCAAAATTTCGCGCTTGTGGATGAGGCTCTGGAGGCCGATAACGTAGCTTCCTATGTTTACGAGGAAAAAGAGCGCGGTTTTCTCATGGGAGCGGCCGCAGCTATGATGACTGCCCGCACGGATGAATTTGCCATGATGAATGAAGAAAAACACATCGGGGTTGTAGGTGGTATGGAAATTCCTCTCATAGAAGCCAATATTGCCAGCTATAAAGCTGGAGCGGCCCACATCGACGAGGAAGTCGAGGTCAGCTATTCCTATGTAGGCAGCTGGTCTGATCCCGGCAGCGGCAGCGAACTGGCAACAGCTATGATCGAAGATGGTGCGGATATAGTCTGGCAGGCAGCCGGTCGTTCCGGGCTGGGAGTTATCGAAGCTGCTGAAGAGCATGGTGTATATGCTATAGGCTCAGATGATGATCAAAGCCATCTTGCCCCCGACCACGTGATCACTAACGGTAAAAAATTCGTCGACAACACAGTTTATCTGGCCGTTGAGCAGGTTCTGGAAGATGACTTCAGACCGGGGGTTCATGTCCTGGGAGTAGAAGAAGGCGGCCTGGGCTATTCGGAAACAATGCTGCCTGATGATGTTATAGAAAGACTGGATGAGATAGAGGAGAAAATTGCTGCCGACGAGATCGAGATTCCGGAAACACTCGATTAATATTAATTTAATTTGCTGCAGAGATGCAGAGATATCGGGCAGGGAGTGTGTTCCCTGCCCGACAATTTAATAGCTCTGGTTCTTAACCGGGGCAGTTATTGTATTTTGTTGAAGTTAGTTTCCAGGTTTAGTTTATTTGCTGGCTATAAAGCGAAGTGATACTGGAAATTTTTCTGCAATAATTGTCAGCTGGAGGTCTGCAAACATGATGGCTGTTGAGATGAAAGGAATACATAAAGAATTCGGCGATACGGTGGCTAATGATGAAATAGATTTTGCTGTGGAGGCCGGTGAGATTCATAGTTTGCTGGGGGAAAATGGAGCAGGTAAAAGCACCCTCATGAAGATACTTTTCGGCCTTTACAGCCAGGACCGCGGTGAGATATTTATAAATGGTGAAAAGCGTTCTCTGCAGAGCCCCACCGATGCTATCGAAGCCGGTCTGGGAATGATTCATCAGCATTTTATGCTGGTTGACCGCCTGACAGTGGTGGAAAATATCATCGCCGGCAGCGAGATTACCCGGAGGGGAATGCTGGATTTACAGAAGGCCCGGCAGAGAATTAGAGAGCTGAGCGAAGAATTCGGGCTGGAAGTCGATCCCGGGGCCCGAATCGAGGATATTTCCGTGGGTGAGCAGCAGCGGGTGGAAATCCTCAAGGCCCTTTACCGGGAAGCGGAGATTCTTATACTCGATGAGCCCACAGCTGTTCTGACTCCTCAGGAAGCGGAAAGTTTATTCGAAATTATGAATAAACTGCGTGCTGATGGACGTACCATTATTTTTATTACCCACAAACTGGACGAAACGATGGAGATTGCCGACAGAATCACCGTCCTGCGCGACGGCCGGCAGGTGGGAACTGTCAAAGCAGAAGAGGCCCGCCCCGAAAAACTGGCCGAAATGATGGTGGGTCGCAAAGTGGTTCTGCGGGTGGAGAAAAATCCAATAGCAGCCGGAGATAGCCTGCTTAAAGTGGAAAATTTGCACACCCGCTCGGCGGAAGGCTGTGATCTGGAAGGTATTTCTTTTTCCGTCCGGGAAGGCGAAATCCTGGGTCTGGCCGGTGTGGAAGGAAATGGACAGCTGGAACTGGAAGAAAGCCTGATGGATTTGCGGGAAATTGACAGAGGTCAGATTCATTTTCGAGGTGAGGATATTACTGATTTGACCACCTATGAGCGCCGGCAGCGGGGAATTGCTCATATACCTTCTGACCGTTTGAAGAGAGGCTTAATAGAGGATTTTTCCCTGGAGTGGAATTTGATCATTGGTTCAGAATGGGAAGAACCCTTTGCTTCCCGGGGTATTCTGCAAAAAAATATCATAACAGAACACTGCAGCAGGTTGAGAGAGAAGTTCGATATTCGCTGTCCGGGACTGAACTTTCCGGCCGCCAAACTTTCCGGTGGGAACCAGCAGAAAGCGATAATTGCCCGGGAGCTCAGCCGCAAGCCCGATTTCATTCTGGCCGCGCAGCCTACCCGGGGTGTAGATGTTGGGGCCAAAGAGAATATACATAATCTACTGCTGCAGATGCGTGAGAATAGAAAAGCTATTCTGCTGATTTCGGCCGAGCTGGATGAACTTCGTTCACTCAGCGACCGCATTTTAGTCATTTATGAGGGGGAAATTATTGCTTCGCGTGAGGAAAATTTTGCCGAAGAGGAACTGGGAATGCTCATGGCCGGTCACAGAGAGGAGGAGATTTAAATGAGCTCTCTGCGCAGCCGGCTGGAGAACTTGAGCAGAAATTTAAATAGTCTGTTATATTCGCTGGCAGCTATAGCTGCGGCTCTTCTGGTAAGCGGTTTGCTGCTGGTGATTTTTGGCTATGAGGTGCAGAGTGCTCTTTATCACCTGTTTGACGGTGCTTTTGGCAGTATGTACAGTTTAGGCCAGACTTTACAGCATGCTGCACCGCTGATTTTTGCCGGACTGGCGGTTGCTCTGGCCTTTCGCAGCGGCCTGTTCAATATCGGGGTCGAAGGTCAGCTTTACTGGGGGGCACTTGCCAGCGCCCTAGTGGGATTGTGGTTTGCTTTTTTACCTTTTGTGCTGCTTCTGCCCCTTACTTTTCTGGCCGGAGCTGTAGCTGGAGGATTGTGGGGATTTATTCCGGGTTATCTCAAAGCTAAAACCGGAGCTCATGAGGTTATTACCACTATAATGCTCAATGAAATTGCCATTCTGGCCACCACCTTTTTGACGGCCAATTATTTTAAGGTAGAAGGCCCGGTAGATCAGACCGCCCGTCTGCCTGATGCTGCCCTTCTGCCGTCTATTCCCTTTTTGGAAGAAGTGTCACTGGGCATCTTTGCCGGTATTCTGGTGATAGTGCTCAGTTATTTTCTGCTCACCCGCACCTCCCTGGGTTTTGACCTGCAGGCTGTGGGTAAAAATGCTCGGGCAGCAGAATACGGCGGTGTCGACAGCAGTAAAATGCTGATTTTGGCCATGGTAATCAGCGGTGCCGTAGGTGGACTGGCCGGCAGCACCGTTATTATGGCTCAGCTGGAGAGATTTGTCACCCATTTTTCCCCGGGTTACGGATTTACGGGCATAGCCGTGGCTGTTTTAGGCCGCAACCATCCGGCAGGAGTTTTGCTGGCCGCTCTGCTGTTTGGAGCTTTAGAAGCCGGGGGAATGTCGATGCAGCTTTTCACCGAAATACCCACTGATTTAATAGAAGTTGTGCAAGGGCTTATCATCCTCTTTGTGGCTGCTCCCGGTTTCATCAGACTGCTGCAGATGTTTACCGGGGGAAGGGCAGGTGACAGAGCATGATAGAAGAAATTCTGGCAGTTGTTTTCAGTCTGAATACATTTAATGCTGCCCTGCGCATGTCCATACCGCTGGCCCTGGGGGCCATGGGTGGTGCTTTTTCCGAGCGTTCGGGCATTATAAATATTGGTCTGGAAGGAATGCTTTTAGTGGGTGCTTTTGCAGGTGTGCTCGGTTCTTACGTGACCGGCAGTCCTTATCTGGGAGTGGCGAATGCTGTGCTGGGAGGAATTCTGACCTCTCTCATATTCGCTGTTTTCATCATAGAATTCAAGGCCAATCATGTTGTGGCCGGGGTGGGACTCAATATTCTGGCTCTGGGCTTTACCACCTGGATGATGCAGATGATCTGGCAGACCCGCGGCGCCTCGCCAACTGTGGAATCGATTCCCGTGTTGCGTATTAATATTCTGGCCCGCATACCCGTGGTGGGGAGAGTGCTGGGAGTGCAGTCGCCTTTTGTCTACTTAACTATTATATTGATTGCTCTGGGCTGGTTTCTTATGTTCAAAACTTCTCTGGGTTTGAGAATTCGTTTTACGGGTGAGCACCCGGAAGCAGCCGACACTTTAGGTATCGGTGTGCGCAAAGTGAAATATATGAGTGTGCTGTTGAGCGGAGCACTCTGTGGACTGGGAGGAGCTTATCTTTCCCTGGGACATCTCAGTCAGTTCAGCCGCGATATGACAGCCGGCCGTGGTTATATGGCGCTGGCTGCCAACATATTTGGCCAGTGGAATCCTGTGGGAGGCTTTGGAGCCAGTCTGTTATTCGGCTACACTGATGCTCTGCAGATGCGGCTGCAGGGGCTGGATCTACCGATCGGTCATGATCTAATTCAGATGCTGCCCTATATTCTCACGATAGCCGTGCTGGCTGGAGCTGTCATCAAATCCCGTCCTCCAGAAGCTCTGGGCAATCATTATGATCCGGAGGATTAAGGCAATTATAAGAAATTTCATAAAGCTATAACTGTTTGACTCTCAATTAATTGAAAGCCCTGAGGCTCTGCTCACAGGAAATTTTTCCTATGATTAGGCTTTGTTTTCGACCCAAAAATTGTGCTTCCTTCGCGAAAGCTCTTCCATGAGCTTACGCTCAGCCCGGCACATCCTGAGCCGGGACAAAATTTTTGGGCCATGGAACTGACCCGAAATGCGAAAAATTTCTGGTATCACATCGCCTCACGGCTTCCAATTAATATATCATTTTATAAATTAACCCAAACAAGATTCAAGCAAACTAATCCGGTGAAGAACCCTAATTAATTATAATTCCCGGTTAAATTTTGCTTAAATAGATGGTATAATTATTTAAAACATTACATTAATTTATTTAGGTGATATTCCATGAATAAAAATGCTG